>NZ_JBSFPX010000048.1:0-39152 GCF_053588415.1 Mycobacterium sp. NPDC003449 | reverse complement strand
GTTGCGGCGGAGGCGGCGGTGGCGCCTCGGGTTGCGGCGGAGGCGGCGGTGGCGCCTCGGGTTGCGGCGGAGGCGGCACCCCCTCCGGTGGAGGTGGAACCCCCGGGGCCGCTGCCACCTCGGGCGGCGGCGGCCCGGCCCCGGGGGGCGTTACCGGCGGGACCGGCTCGGACGCCGGTGGCGGAGCGGCCGGTAGTTGCGGGTCGGTGATGTCGACGGGTGCCGCGGGCACAGGGTCGGCGCTGGGTTCTGACACCGCCTGCTCGACCGGCGGCGTGGTGGTCGGTGCCACGGGCACCGGCGCGGCCTCCTGCACCACCGGAGCCGGTGCCGGCGCCGCCGGGACCTCGGTAGTGGGCGCATTCCGCACGGCCGCCGGCGTTCCCGACGTATTCACCACCTGTCGCGGAAGGCGCGGGGCGGGTGCCGGATCGGAACCCATCTGATGGCCGATCGCCAATGACAGCGACACGATGAAAGTCACCACACCCGCGGCGAGCACGGCCGCCCGGGTGAGTTGGGTCTTCGTGAAACTCCGCCACGCGGTGGTCGCCGGCCCATCCCTTCGGGCCGCCGCCAGGGCGGCGCCACGGGCCAACGCCAATCCCGGCTCGGCCGGGGTGAAAACCGGAATGGACAGCGCCGCTTCGAGTTTCGGAAGAACGGAGTCCAGATCGACCGCGGACCCGACGACGACGAGTCCGTTCGGACGCGGCTCGGACGATGCGTACACATCGACGAGCCAGTCGGTGAGCCCGCGCACGGTCTCGATGCTCTCGCCGACCGACGTACGCACCGGATCGCCGGGCGCTCCCGCCGTCATCGCCAGGACCACATCGGGTTCGAGGACGCAGACCGCGGTGGTGTCGAAATGGACGGCGTCGGCGATCCCCCGGGCCAGGGCATCGGTGGCGTCCGACAACCGGACCGGCACGATCTTGCCAAAGCCCGCCTCGGCCAAGGACTCCGGCAGCGTAGAGTCATCGACATCGGCCTGATCACTGCGGGTGACTCCGAATGTCTGCAGTCGCCGGCCGAGTTCGGTGGCGATCGCCGCACTTCGCGTGACGGCCGCGACAACCTGATCGCGGGTCTGCCCCGGTTCCTGGTTGCGGACATCGACGGTTTCGTGATGGAGGGTGGCCCCATTGCCGTCAGAGCCTTCGACCAGGACCAGACCCACGGTGGACGGTGTCACCGAGACGCCGAGCACCGCCGTCACGCCCACCCCCTCGGAGCCGTGGTCACCAGACACTCATCGTCCGGAGCGTCGCCCCGGACGACCGGCCCGCATTTCGAGGCCGTCGTCCACCAGTTCCCGGGTGACCTTACCGGTGGCGCGGACCGGGGTACACCTGAGGTCGAGGTACACCGCGGCACCGGATCTGCCCGAAATGTGCTGTGCCGCAGAACTCCGTGCAAACCAAGGAAGCATCGGTTTGCCGACGCCGGGGCGAAAATCCCGCCCGCCGGCCGTCGGCGTGGCAGGGTGACCCCATGGCGGCAGTCCAGGATCCCCGCACCCGGCGCACCGTTTTCGGCCATCCGATCGGCCTGGTCAATCTGTTCGGGGTCGAACTCTGGGAGCGGTTCTCGTTCTACGGGATGCTCACGATCCTGGCCTACTACCTGTACTACACGGCCACCGAGGGTGGCCTGGGATTGCCGAAGACCACGGCCACCGGGATCGTCGGCGCCTACGGCGGGTTGGTGTACCTGTCGACGGTACTGGGAGGGTGGATCGCCGACCGGGTACTGGGCATGGAGCGCACCGTGCTCTACGGCGGCGTGGTGGTGATGGCGGGTCATATCTCGCTTGCCGTGATACCGGGGACCGCCGGCGTCGGCATCGGATTGGTACTGGTAGCGCTCGGATCCGGCGCATTGAAGGCCAACACATCGGCATTGCTGGGCACCCTCTACGACAGGGGGGATCCACGCTGCGACGGCGGGTTCACCCTGTTCTATCTCGGCATCAATCTCGGGGCGTTCGTCGGCCCGCTCATCACCGGCCTGTTGCAGACCCGGGTGGGGTTTCACTACGGGTTCGGCGCCGCCGCCATCGGTATGGCACTGGGTCTCGCCCAGTATGTGGCGTTCCGGCGCAACCTCGGCAGCCACGGCCGCGACGTGCCGAATCCTTTGCCGTCCAGTGCGATCGGAAAGACCATTATCGTCATTGCGGTGATCGCTGCAGTGGTCGCGGCACTGTTCCTGACCGGGCTGGTAACTCTGGCAAACCTGTCACAATTCACCACCGGGGTGATCGTCCTGGCTTCGATCGGCTATTTCGTGGTCCTGTTCACCAGCGCCAAAGTCACTGCCCTCGAACGGACTCGAGTCAGGGCGTTCATCCCGCTGTTCGTCGCCAACGCGGTGTTCTGGTCGCTGTTCCAACAGATCTTCACGGTCCTCGCGGTCTACTCGGATGAGCGGATGAACTGGTCGGTGTTCGGCTGGACGGCACCGTCGAACTGGATCGGTTCCATCGAGCCGGTCTGGATCATCCTGCTGTCGCCGCTGTTCGCGATCCTCTGGACGCGGCTGGGCACCCGCGCGCCGAGCACACCCCGCAAGTTCGCCTACGGCGTGATCGGCATGGGAGTGGCGTTCCTGCTGTTCCTGCCGATGGCGCAGACCACCGGCAGGACCGTGCCCGCGCTGTTGGTGGCCGCGATCCTCGCGGTGTTCGCTATCTCGGAATTGCTGCTCGCGCCGATCGGCCTGTCGGTGACGACAAAACTTGCACCGGAAGCTTTCCCGGCTCAGATGATGGCCCTGTACTTCTTCTCCCTTGGCCTTGGCACGGCGATGTCGGGCGTGCTGGCCCAGCGCTACGATCCCGCCCGGGAATTCGCCTACTTCGGCACGTTGGGTGTGGTCGCGATCGTGGTGGGTCTCGTGGTGTTCGCGATCGCGCCGCGCATCAGCCGACTAATGAAGGGCATGCACTAGCCGCCGGACAGGATGTCACGCAACATCGGCGGCTGCACGTTACCGCCCGACACGATGACCACGGTGGGCCCCGCCGGTCCGGTCGCCTTCCGATAGCCGGCGAGCGCGACCGCCCCGCTCGGTTCGGCGATCAGGTGGGCACTGTAGGCCAATTCCCTTACCGCCGATTTGATTTCGTCCTCGCTCACCGTGATGACATCGTCCAGCACGTGTCGCAGATGGGCAAAGGTCAACTCCGACGGGGTGGACCGCAGACCATCGGCGATGGTTCGGTTCCGCTGTGCCACAGACCATTCAACGCGGTGACCACAGGCGAGCGCTTCCGCGGTGTCGGCCGCGAGTTCGGGCTCGACACCGAACACCTTGGCCTGCGGGCACAGCGCCCGGACGGCGGTACCGATCCCCGAGGCCAAGCCGCCACCGCTCACCGGGACCAGCACCGCCGCCACCCCGGCGAGGTCCTGCGCGATCTCAAGCCCGATCGTGCCCTGCCCGGCGATGATGTCGGGATGGTCGAACGGCGGCACCAGCACCCCGCCGGTGCGTCGCACCAGGTCCTCGGCGACCTGCTCACGCTGCCCTGCGCCGCACAGCACCACCTGCGCCCCGTGGCCCCGGGTGGCCTCGACCTTGACGCCCGGCGTCTCCTCCGGCATCACGATATGGGCCGGCACCCCGTACTCGGCGGCCGCATAGGCGACGGCCTGGGCGTGGTTACCACTGGAATAAGCCACCACTCCCCTGGCCCGGATCTCCGGGTCGAGCCGGGCGAGCGCATTGAACGCGCCGCGCACCTTGAACGCGCCGATCGATTGCAGGTTCTCCGGCTTGAGCCAGAGCGGCCGTGAGGCATCGCCCCAGCCGGCGGGCAGCAGCGGGGTTCGGACGATCCGGCCCGCGATCCGGCGGGCCGCGTCGTCGATGTCGTCGATGGTCACCATTTTCACGGCGTCCAGTCTCGCGCATCGACCGCGACGGCGCGGGGTGACGCATCCGGGGCAGCGGCCCGTACTAGCGTGGAGCGGCGGCTGACGGCGGGAAGCGGAGGGCATGTGGACGGGTTCAGGTTTCCGGTGGTCCCGCGCTACGCCGAGATCGACCAGCAGGGCGTTGTGTTCAACGGTCACTACCTGACGTGGTTCGACGAGGCGTTCAACGGGCTGTTGGACCACCTCGAGGTGGACCCGCCGGGACTCATCGCCTCCGGACACGACCTCCAGGTGGTGCACAGCGACATCGACTTCCTGGCTCCGGTGCGTTGGCGCGACACGGTGCGGATCGCGGTGCACTGCGAACATATCGGGACGACGAGTTTCACCCTGGGATTCACCGTGGTCGGCTCACGGCCCGGCACCCCGGAACGCCCGGCCGTGCGTGGCCGCAACGTCTACGTGGTGGTGTCGACCGAGGACTGGACCAAACGAACGCTGCCCGAGAGGCTGCGCCGTGCGCTCAGTTCCGTTGCAGGCCAATAAGGTAGCCGGCGTTGACCGACTCGGTGCGGACCGACCGACTCGGACACGTTGAATCCGCTGCGCGCAGGTAGGACAATCGGAGTCGTTCCGGACCGACTTGGGAGGGGCCGATCATGACGCACGCCGAAGACCACTCATTCGAGGATTTCACCCCGGAAGCCGATGCGGTCGAACAACTGACGCCCATCTCGGTGGACGAGGACGATGACGCCGCACTGAGCCAGGTGCGGGTACGCGTCTCCCCCTCGGACGAGGCCGACGAGGGCGACCTGATCGAACAGGCTCTGGTCGTGCCGCTCGGGGACGATCCGGAGTTCGACCGTTGACCAGGAAGGATGCCCGGATGAGGTTGCCCGACGCGCTCGAGGACCTGCCCGCCGATCCCGAGACCGCCAGGGTCTTCGGCGAGCCGTATCTGACGCCGGACGGTGCGACCGTCATCCCGGTGAGCAAGGTGCGGCACCGCGGCGACGGCCGCATCATCGCCAAACCCGTGGGGCTTTTCGTCATCAGGGACGGGGAACCCACCTGGGTTCCGGCCGTGGACAGCACCCGGATCGCCTTGCTGGGCGAATTCATCGGTCTGGTGGCGGCCACCCTGGCCACCCTGGCTATGGTGCGTCGCCCGCCGTGGCCGGACGTCCGCGGCGTAATCTCGCCGCGACGCTGAGCAACGCCCAGACCAGCAGCCCGATCACCCCGGACACCGCCACGGCCAGCACCCACGGCCAGGCCCCGTGCTGGTGCACCCAGCCGGCCAGCGCACCCTGAATGCGCCCCGCCGCAGCGATCACCGGATCCTGGGGGTTGCCGCCCGGGGTGAACAACCGGACCTCGTAGAGCCCGTAATAGCCGACGTAGGCGCCGACGACGATCAGCAATACACCGCCGATTTTGTTGACGTACGGCACTATTCGGCGTAACCGGTCGACCAGGACGGCGGTCGCGAAGGCGCCTGCCACCGCGAGCACCCCGACGATCAGAGCGAATCCGGCCGCGTAGGCGGCGAATACGGCGACCCCGGGCCAGGCGCCGCCCGACCGCAATCCGGCCCCCGTGACGGCCAGAAACGGCCCGACCGTGCATGACAGCGACGCCAGGGCGTAGCCCACGCCGTAGCCGAACATCGATCCGATCCGTGCGGTCGGTGCCCAACGGGTGTTGTGCGCCACCATATCCGGCATCAGCAGACCGAGCCTGCGGCCGGCCAGCAGCCAGCAGCCGAGGCCGACGAGGGCGACGAGGGCGACCCCGATCAGCACCGTGACATAAGGCAGGTACCGCTGCAGGGCGCCCGCGGCCGCGACCGTGAGCGCGGCGAAGCCACCGAACACCGCCACGAACCCCGCGGTCATCGCCAGGGTGGCCAGCACCGCGCGGCCCACCGCACCGACCGTTCCCGATCCGGACCGGCCGCGCACCACCAGGGTCAGGTACCCGGGCAGCATGGCGAACCCGCACGGGTTGAGCGCCGCGACCAGTCCCGCGCCGAACGCGAGCCCCACGAGGTTGTCGTTCACGTCCGGCCGGGCTAGCCGCTCAGCGCCGCCACCCGATCGGCCAGCTCCTGGCGCGGCATCGCCGACGTCGGGTTGTTGACGAACGTCGAGGAGCCGTCCGGGCGGTAGAACACGTAGGCCGGCTGCCAGGGGACGTCGTAGCGGGCCCAGATCGAGCCGTCGGCATCGTTGAGATTGGTGAAGTTCAGGTGGTACTTGTCGACGAAGGCCTGCATCGCGCCGACCTCGGAGTGGGCCGCCACCCCGACGAACGTCACCTGCGGGTTCGCCGCGGACACCTGGCTGACCGACGGGGCTTCGGCGTTGCAGAACGGGCACCACGGCGTCCAGAACCACAGCACCGCGGGTCTGCCGGCCAGGCTCGCGCCGCTGAACGGCGCGCCCGACAGGGTGGTGCCGGTGAACTGCAGCCGATCGTCGGCGGCCGCGGTGGGCGCTGCGACCAGCGCCGTCACCACCGCGACGGCGGCGGCCACACCCGCGAGGCGGGCGGTGAACGACGTGAATGACCGGCCCGGCCGTGGGATACGCATCTTCATCGCACCGACTCCTTCGCTCACGGGACAGCGGTAGCGCACATCCTGTACACGACGGTAGGCGGGATTCGGTTCGATATGGCCGCTCTCGGCGTTGTTTCAGTTCTCCCGCGGCAGGAGCTCGGTGACGAAGCGATCCAGGAAGTCGGCCAGGTCGGCCGGACCGGCCGGGCGGATCACGAATTTCGTCAGGCCCGCGGCCAGGTAACCGTCGAGCCGGCGGTGCAGCGCGGGCCAGTCCGCGGCGACGAGTTCCTCGGGGTCGACGCCGGGCCTGCGCCGGTGCACCGCGGCCAGCACGTCGTCGGGAACCCGCCCGTCCCCCACCGCCAGGCTGATCCCGAAATGGTCCGGCTCGATCGACCGGCCCGCGGCCTCGGCCTCGGCCTCGATGCGCTTGCGCGCGGCCGCCGCCTCGTCCGGGGTGAGGAAACTCCCCAGCCAGCCGTCGCCCAGCCTGCCGATGCGCGACAACGCGACCGGTGCCGAACCACCCAGCCAGATGTCGACCGGCCGCTCGGGCAGCGGTTGCACATCTGCCGACCGAACGCTGAAATACCGGCCGTCGAACGTCACATCCCGCTGGCGCAGAACAGCTCTGAGCAGTTCGAGCGATTCGTCGAACACCGCACCGCGCTGCCCGTCGGGCACCACGAACACGTCCCGCTCGGCGGGCAACGCCGAATGCAGTCCGAAGACCGGCAGCACCCGCTTGGGGGCGATGGCGGCCAGCGAGGCCAACTGTTTGGCCACCAGCACCGGATGACGCCCCGGCAGGATCGCCACGGAGGTCCCCACCTTGAGCCGGCTGGTACGGGCCAGGGCGAAGGCCATGCCGATGAACGGGTCCACCGCGGGGGTGTAGACCAACTCGGAGAACCAGACCGAGTCCACCCCGGTGTTCTCCAGATCGTCGACGATGCCCGCGAGTTCCCGCGGGCCGGTATCGCCACCCAACCCCACCCCGAACCGAATCTTCATCGCCGACCTCCCGAACGTGTCATGCCCTGCGCAACACCGCGAGACTGCCACTTGTGCCCGGTCGCCGACCGGTTCACAGTGAAGTTATGACCGAACAATGGATCCAGGGGTGCTTGGTCCAGCGGATCATGTTTCGCGACGGCCTGGTACTCAACCTGAGCGACTACAACGAACTCGTCATCTCGGTGCCGCTGGATCTGACCCTGCCCGCCACCGAGCACGACCCGTCCGAAGTGGTGCTGATCGACCCGCAGGCGGTCAGCAACCTCCAGCGCCCCCTCTTCGATTTCGCCGGCCAGCGGTGCACCCACGCCGACTGGGATGACGATGGCGCCCTGCACCTGCGGTTCGCCGACGGGCACCGGATCGATGCCCGCCCCGACGCCCATCACACCTCGTGGGAGCTGTACGGCAAGTACCACGGCTACATCGCGTGCCTGCCGCACGGCCGGGTGCGGGTGGTACGCCATGACACCGACTTCGACGATCCGGCCGACGACGCCGAACGGGTCAACGGGTAACCCGTGCATGCCGCTGTGACGGTGCCGATGGCGGCACCCGCGGAACGCATCTGGGATGTGGTCGCCGATGTCCGCAACACCGGGCGCTTCTCACCGGAGGTGATGGAGGCCGAGTGGCTCGACGGCGCCACCGCACCCGCATTGGGCGCGCGGTTCCGGGGCCACGTCAGACGCAACGAGATCGGCCCCACCTACTGGACGACCTGCCGGGTGACCGCGTGCGACCCCGGCCGGGAGTTCGGCTTCGCGGTGCTGGTCGGCGATCGGCCGATCAACAACTGGCACTACCGGTTCACGCAGGGGGCCGACGGCACCGAGGTCACCGAGTCGTTCCGACTCAGCGAGTCGGTCACCAACCGGCTGTTCTGGGTGCTCGCCGGCCCATTGCGCAAACGGCGCAACATCCGCGACATGCGCAAGACGCTGGAACGCATCAAGGCTGTCGTGGAGTCGGGCGTGGCTTAACCGAAGCCGACGCCGACAATCGGCACCCAGACCCCGAAGAACCACACACCCCACTGACGGAAACCGTTGTCCCAAACCGGATTCAGGTTGTATCCCCAGTAGTTGATGCTCGGCGGCAACGGTCCGCCGTTCCAGTGGAACGGCGGCGGCGGTCCCCAGCCCCACGGCGGCGCGCCGCGGCGGTCATCCCACCAGTCGTGCCGGTTGTTGGCCCACCACGGACCCTTGTCGTCCCAGTGCCCGTCGTTCCAGTGATCGCGATCCCGATCGTGGCCGCGATCGAAATCACGCCCGAAATCACGTCCGAAATCCCGCCCGGGCGGGCCCCCGTCGCAGAACGGGAAGCAATCGTCGTTGCCGTGCCCCGGCTTCAGCGGTACGGGCGCGACCGGGCTTGCCGACGCTGCCGGCGTGCCGAACGCCGTGGCGCCGAACCCGAGGGCACCGACGGTCAGCGTCGCCGCCACCAACCTCGTCATCGTCACATTCATCCACAACCTCCTACTGTGGTGACCCTGGCGCCGGCCCATCCCCAATGCACCGACACCACAACGCCTTGCGATACCACCGCGGTGAGACGTCCACCCAGTGAGTTATCGAACCCGCCCCCATGCGTGTTACTCGCCGGTGACGCCGGTTAGCCTTGGGCCGATGGCGGACCTCGGCGTCGGTGAATCGACGCGCTCGGCACCGGCGTTCGCTGCCGCCGCGGTGCTGCCGATCGCGACCCTGACGGCGTTAGCTCATTGCACCGCAGCATTGTTCAGCGGCGGCTACTGGTTCGATGAGGTCTACATGCTGGCCATCGGCCGCGCCCACCTCGACTGGGGCTCGGCCGACCAGCCGCCGGTGACCCCCGCACTTGCCGCCGTCGCCGACGCCGTGCTACCCGGGTCCCAATTCGCCCCGCGGATCGCCGCGGTGCTGTCCACGGCGGCCGCGGTGGTGCTGGCGGGTTTGATCGCCCGCGAGTTCGGTGGTGACCGCCGCGCCCAGGCCCTCACGGCGGCCGCGCAGGCCACCGCGTTGTGGCCGACGTTCACCGGGCACTGGCTGACGCCGTACACGCTCGAGCCGGCCCAGTGGCTGCTGATCATCTGGCTGCTGGTGCGCTGGGTGCGGGTGCGGGACGACAGGCTGGTGGTTGTCGGGGTGGCCGCGGGGGTGGCCGCGATGACGAAGTTCCAGGCGTTACTCCTGTGTGCGGTGTTACTGGTGTGTATTGCGGCGTTCGGGCCGAGGAGCCTGCTGCGCCGCCCGCTGTTGTGGCTGGGCGCCGCGATCGCCGCGATTCTCACGGCACCGACCCTGGTGTGGCAGTACCTGCACGGCTGGCCCCAGTTGCGGATGACCGCGGTGGTCACGGGTGAGGCGGATGCGCTGTACGGCGGTCGCGTGGGCACCGCGGTGCAGCTGATCCTGTTCGCCGGGGTGCTCGGCATCCTCCTCGGGGGATACGGCGCCTGGCGACTGCTGCGGGTCGGCGAGTTACGCGACTACCGGTTCCTGCTGGCCACCGGCGTCGTGCTCTATCTGCTGTTCGTCGCTGCCCCGGGACGGCCGTACTACCTGGTGGGTCTGTACGCACCGTTCGTCGCGGTGGGCGCGCTCGGCCTGCACCGGCGGTGGGTGATCCGGCTGGGATGCGCGGTGGGCGTCGCGGCGGCGGTGGCCATCCTGGTGGCATCGGTACAGGTCACCCGCTCCGACGTCGAAGTGGGGATCGCGCGCGGCACCGCCGACGCTTATCACGCGCTGCCCGAAGCGCAGCGCGAACGTCTGGCCGTGGTGGGCGAGTCCTACATCGTGGCGGCCTACCTCGACGGGTACGGTCCGCGCTTCGGCCTGCCCGCCGCCTACAGCGCCAACCGCAGCTACGGCTATTTCCCGCCACCGCCGGACACCGCCGACTCCGTGCTGTACGTGGGGCCGAGCCCGGACGCCCTGCGCCCGCACTTCTCGTCCGTGCGCACCGTCGGGACGATCGGTGCGGACATGCGGATCTATCTGCTGGACGGGCGCAGGCAGGCCTGGCGAGACATCTGGCCCGGCCTGCGCACCCTCACGGTGTCCTGAAACGGCTGGGCCTCATTTGACCGTCAGGGTGCCCTTCATCGCCGGATGGTAGATGCAGTAGAACGCGTAGTCCCCCGGCTCGGTCGGCGCGGTCAACGTCGCGCGTTGTTTCCCGTCGACGTGGACGTCGAACAGATCCTTGGTCCGGGACGTCACCGAATGCTCGACCTCGTCGTCGTTGACGATGGTGATCGTCGCACCGGGCGCCACGGTCAGCGGCCCGCTGAAACCCATGCCCCGGATCGTGATGGACGGCCCGCCCGGAGCCGGCTCGGCCGTCGGGCTCGCGGTCGCGGTCGCGGTCGCGGTCCGCGTCCCCGAATCCTGCGCCGAGTTGCCGTCGGACTGTCCGCACGCCGCCGTGAGCGCCGCGAGCAGGCAGACCGCCGCACAGATCGCTGCGAATCGCCTCATCCGGGCCCCCTGAACGTCGTCCGACCCGCTGACGATTATCGGCCGGATACCGGCCGGATGGTCCGCTTTCGGCAATGTGGCGGCGGCTAGCGGGATGCCAGCACGTCGAGCATCCCGGCGGCGGCCCGCGGCCAGGTGAACTGCTCCGCACGCAGCCGCGCGCTGCTGCGCCGCAGCGGTTCGGGGCGGCTGATCACCGAGCTGACGGCGTGTGCGATGGCCCTGGGATCGTTGTCGGCGGTGGCGCCGCTGTCGGAGGTGAGGATCTCGGCCAGTGCCGAGGTGCGCGACACCACCGCCGGGGTGCCACAGGCCAGCGCCTCGAGGGCGGCCAGCCCGAACGTCTCGTGAGGGCCGGGGGCGAGCGCCACATCGGCCGAGGCCAGGATGGTCGCGACGGTGTTGCGGCAGCCGATGTAGCCGGTGAAGTCCACCGGCAGGCGGGCGGCCTGGCGTTCCAGCCGGGCCCGTAACGGGCCCTCGCCGACCACCACGAGCCGGGCATCGACGCCCGAATCGCGCAGTGCCGCAACGGTGTCGATGCTGCGATGGGCGTGCTTCTCCACCGAGAGCCTGCCGCAGTGCACCAAAAGGGTCTGTTGCGGGGCGGCCCAGCGGCTGCGCATCTCGATGCAGCGGCGGCGGGGGTGGAACTGCTCGAGATCCACCCCGAGCGGCACGGTGGCGACGTTGCGGGCGCCGATCCGGTCGAATTCCTCCCGTGCGAAGGCCGTCGTGCACACCACCGCGTCGTAGTTCGCCGCGGTGCGCCGGTTGGCGAAGTCGGCCACCGCACGGGCCATCGGCCGCGGAAGCACCTGGCCGACAAGTCGATCCAGCCGCTCATGGGAGATCATCACCGTGGCGACGTCGTGCCTGCGTCCCCATGGCCCCAGCGAGCGCAGGGTCAGCCGGTCCGACACCTCGAGGGCGTCGGGCGCCAGCCGACGCAGCAGTGCGGTGACCGAACCCGGCAGCACGGCGCGGTATCCCCCGGTGAAGGGAATCAACCGGGCCGGCAGCGAGATCCGCACCACGCCGCTGGGCAGCACATGATGCTGTGGATCCGGGCCGGGCACGATCAGGTACACCTCGTGCCCCGCCGAGCGGTACTCCGCGCCGAGGCGGTCCACCGCGGTACGCAGGCCCCCCGAGCGCGGACCGTAGAAGTTAGCGACCTGCACAACCCGCATTTCACGATCAGAACCGGGCCGTGTGTGCGGTCAACAACGCGACCTCAACCGGTGTCTGAACAGCCGCTGAACTCCCCCGGCGGGGCACCCGACGCGGCGCTCAGGCCAGGTGGGCGGTGAACCAATCCTGTACCCGGCGCCAGGCGTCGGCGGCCGCGGCGGCGTTGTAGCGCTCCCCGGTGTCGTTGAAGAACGCGTGGTCGGCGTCGGGTTCGGTGACCAGCTCGTGGACCAGCCCGGCCTGCTCCAGCGCGGCGCGCACCACCGGCTCGGTGGCGTTGACCCGCTGATCCATGGCGCCGTAGAACCCGAGGACCGCGACATCCCTCGATCCGGCAAAGTCGGGGTGCTCCGGTGCGGGCCCGTAGAACGGCACGGCCGCGCCCAACTGGGGCGCGCCCGCGGCCAGCAGCTGCCACACCAGGCCGCCGCCCATACAGAAGCCGACCGCGGCGATCTTGCGGTCGCCGACCCGGCGGCGCAGCTCGTCGATGCCGGACTTCAGGTTGGCGATGAACTCCTCGGGGGCGATCTTGCCCAGCGCGGCGGTCGCCTCGGCCGGGTCGGCGAACGTCGCGGTGCCGCCCTGCGCGGACAGCAGGTCGATGGCCAGCGCCGAGTATCCGATGCCGGCGAAACGTCCCGCCACCGATCGGATGTAGTCGTTGAGACCCTTGTTCTCGTGCACCACCAGCACCCCGCCCTTGGCCTCGGGCGCCTCGGCCCAGGCGCCCTGCAATTCGCCGGCCGGGCCGGCCCAGGTGATCGCGGTTGTGGGCAACGCGCCCTGCGACCCCGGCGGAGGCGCCGTCGTGGCCGCAGGCGACGATGCCGCCGGACCGGGCGTGGTCGACCCGGCGGTGGACGCCGGCTTGTTCTCACCACACGCGGCGATCAGCGCGGTGGCCGCCGCGGCGCCAAGGCCGAGCAGCCCGAGCCGCCGTAGTGCCTCACGACGCGACAGCAGCCCGTCGAGATGGTCGGTGGCGATTTCCTCGGCGATATAGCGCTGCAACGGAGTCACCTGGATGAGTATGCGCCGGAATGCTGAACCGCAGTGCACGAGCGGTTGGCGGCGCCATACTTGTCGGGTGGATTGGACACCGGATCCCGAGGCGCTACGGGGCCGGTTGGCGGTCGTCGCGGGAGCGACGCGCGGCGCCGGGCGCGGGATCGCCGCCGCCCTCGGCGAATGCGGTGCGACGGTCATCTGCACCGGCCGCAGCAGCGTCTGCGGCAGCCACGGCTCCGACTACAAACGCCCCGAAACCATCGAGGAGACAGCCGAATTGGTCTCCGCGCTGGGCGGGCGCGGGATCGCGGCCCAGGTCGACCACCTCGACATCGCCCAGGTCCGGGCGCTGGCCGGAACGATCGAATCCGACTTCGGCGGCCACATCGACATCCTGTCAACGACATCTGGGGCGCCGAGATCCTCAAGGGAGCGCCCTCGACGTGGGGCCGGCCGATGTGGCAGCACGACCTCGACGACGGGCTGCGCATCCTGCGCCTCGGCATCGACACCCACCTCATCACCTCGCACGGCCTGCTCCCGCTGCTGACCGACCGCCCCGGCGGGCTTCTGGTCGAGATCACCGACGGCACAGAAGAATTCAATGCCGACAACTATCGCCTTTCGGTGTTCTACGACCTGGTGAAGAATGCCGTGAACCGGTTGGCGCTCAGCCACGGCCATGAACTCGCGCCGCTCGGGGCGACGGCCGTGGCGCTCACCCCCGGCTGGCTGCGTTCGGAGATGATGCTCGACAACTACGGCGTCACCGAGGACGCCTGGCGCACCGCACTCGATCCGGCCCGCGCCGACGGCTTCCCGATGGCACCCCCCGGTTTCGCCGAGTCCGAGACCCCGCGGTTCGTCGGGCGCGGCGTCGCGGCGATGGCCACCGATCCGGACCGCGCCCGGTGGAACCAGGGGTCGGTCAGCTCGGTCGAACTCGCGCGCCACTACGGGTTCACCGACCTCGACGGCCGCCGTCCGGACGCCTGGACTCCCCGATAATCGCAGTTCATCGGCCGCAATCCGGATCCAGTTGACATTTTTTGAAAGTTGTTCACTGATTTCGTTGACACCCGCGCCGACCCGGCTGTTCTATGACTTGGTGACCTTCGACACGATCATCCGCAACGGCCGCTGGTTCGACGGCACCGGAGCGCCGTCGGCCGTGCGCAACATCGGGATTCGAGACGGACACGTCGTCGACGTCTCCGCGGCCGACCTCGACGCCTCGGGGGGCCCGCAGATCATCGACGCCACCGGCAAATGGGTGCTGCCGGGCCTGATCGACATCCACACGCACTATGACGTCGAGGTGCTGAACGGACCGTCGCTGTCGGAGTCGCTGCGGCACGGGGTCACCACGGTGCTGCTCGGCTCGTGCTCGTTGTCGACCGTGCACGTCGGCGGCGTCGACGCGGGCGATCTGTTCGGCCGGGTCGAGGCCATCCCCCGCGAACACGTGATCGCCGCTGTCGACGCCAACAAGACCTGGACGACCTGCGAGGAGTACATCGAAGCCCTCGAAGCGCTACCGCTGGGACCGAATCTGGCCGCCTTCATCGGACACTCCGATATGCGCACGGCGGTCATGGGGCTCGATCGCGCCACCAGCAAGAACCAGCGACCGACCCGCGCCGAGCAGGCCGCGATGGAGCGGATGCTGCGATCGGCCCTCGAGGCCGGGTTCATCGGAATGTCCTCACAACAACTGCTTTTCGACAAGATCGATGGTGAGACCTGCCGGTCCCGCACCCTGCCGTCGACCTATGCCCGGCCCGGCGAGCTGCGCAGGCTGAAAGCGCTGCTGCGCCGCACCGGCCGGGTGCTGCAGTCCGGGCCCGACATCTCCAACCCGCTCAACCTGCTCTCCCAGATCGCCCAGTCCCTCGGCTGGTTCCGCAACCCGCTCAAGACCAGCCTGCTCTCGGCCGCCGACGTCAAGGCCAACCCGTACGCGGTCCTGATCATGGGCCCGCTGGCCAGGGCGGTCAACACCCTCGGCGGCAACTTCCGCTGGCAACACCTCCCGGTGCCCTTCGAGGTGTACGCCGACGGCATCGACCTGGTGGTGTTCGAGGAGTTCGGCTCCGGGGCCGCCGCGCTGCACCTGCGCGACGAGGTGGAACGCAACGAGCTGTTGCGCGACGAGTCCTACCGCCGCCGGTTCCGCAAGGACTACGACAGCAGGTTCGGCGTCCGGGTCTGGCATCGCGACTTCTTCGACGCCGAGATCGTCGCGTGCCCGGACCGGTCGGTGATCGGAAAGTCGTTCGGCCAGGTCGGGCGGGAGCGCGGGCTGCACCCGGTCGACGCGTTCCTCGACCTGGTGCTCGAATACGGCACCGGGGTCCGCTGGCACACCACGATCTCCAACCACCGACCCGAGGTGCTCAGAAAGCTCGCCAGAGACCCGGGGATCCAGCTGGGTTTCTCCGACGCCGGCGCCCATCTGCGCAACATGGCCTTCTACAACATGGGGCTGCGGCTGCTGCGCCACGTCCGCGACGCCGAGCGGGCGGGGACGCCGTTCCTCACCGCGGAGCACGCGGTCCACCGCCTCACCGGTGAGCTGGCCGACTGGTACCGCATCGACGCCGGCCACCTGCGCATCGGAGACCGCGCCGACCTGCTGGTGCTCGACCCCGAGCGACTCGACGACACCCTCGACGCCTACGCCGAGGACACCGTCGACCACTACGGCGGGCTGTCGCGGATGGTCAACCGCAACGACGACACCGTCAACGCGGTGTTCGTCGGCGGGCGCGCGGTGTTCCTCGACGGTGCGCCCACCGGTCTGGTCGGCGCGCGGCGCACCGGGCGGTTCCTGCGCGCGGCGCACCGCTCCCCGGCACAGCCGACCGAGTGGGGTGAGTTCGCCAGTGTCGGTTGAGGACACCGTGCTCGGTCTGTGGCAGGCGCTCTCGGACCGCGATTGGGACCGGCTCAAAACCTATCTGTCCGAGGATTGCATCTATCTGGACATGCCGGTGGGGCCGACCGCGGCGGCCAGGGGGCCCGAGGACATCGTCAAACGCCTCAAGATCGGCCTGCAGCCGCTGGCGTCCTACCGCAACTTCACCGGCCTGCTGGTGCACAGTGGTAGCGATGCCATGTACGAGCATCACGAGGAATGGCATTGGGAGACAGGCGAGTCCGCTGTCCTGCAGTTCGTCACCGTGCACCGGGTCGAGGGTGGCAAGGTCACCCTGTGGAAGGACTACTGGGATATGGGGGCGCTGGCCAACCACGCCCCGCCGACCTGGATGTCCGATTTCGCCACGGCGGATATGTCGTGGATGTTCGACGCCACCGGCCTGGTCTGACGCGGTCCTACAGCGTGATCTTGCAGCTCTGGCCGATGTCGAGGGTGCGCAGCATCCGGCCCATCCCCAGCCACATCGCACACGACAGGGCCAGATCGGTGAGGAGTTCGGCGTCGAAGTGCTCACCGGCCCGCGCCCAGAAGTCCTCGTCGTCGCGGAGTTCGGTGTGTCCGGTGGCGAACCGGTGGGCGAATTCGGCGGCGATCCGTTCCGCCGGGCTGTAGCCGGGCCAGGTCTGCCACTGCGCGGCGTGGTCGTAGAGATCCTCGTCGACCCCCGCGGCCGCACCGTCGCCGTCGCGGGTGTTCTGGCACACCGCGCATTCGTTGTCGAGCGCGATCACCATGCGGGCCAGTTCGCGGACCCGCAGCGGCAGGCGGCCCTTGGTGTAGACCGCGTTGGTGAAGTTGGCCATCGCGGTGCCGATGTCGGGAGATCGCAGGACCCAGCCCGCTACGTCGTCGTCGGGGAACTCTCCAATGCGGCTCATGGCCGGAATCGTACGCGCGCGACGGCAAATCTGGAACAAGTTCTAGTTTCTGCCCGCCGGTCCCGGTGCGGTCAGCTCGGCGCGATCGTCGCCCCAGTCGCGCTGCACAAGAGCCCGATGAACGATGCGTTCCAGCGCCGCCTCCACCTGGGCGCGGTCGGGGCGGCCTTCGAACAACGGCGACGTCTCAAGCTTGTCCACGATCCGTCCGACCAGCGCCGCCGAAACGGCGTCCACCTGTTGCACTCCGGATTGGGTCAGCCACAACTGATCGCCGGTGCGCAACGCGTACCGGTCGCCCACCAGCCGGTCGAACGTCGGCTCGAAAACCTCGTGCGGGACCCGTAACCGGTCGGCGATCTCGGTCAGCCGGGCCGTGCCGAACACCTGAGTGTGTTGGTAGATCTGCAACAGCGCCCACAGCCCGGCCACGTCCAGCTCACACCCGGGCTGTCCGGCGACCATGCGCAACCGGATCTCCGGTGAACGTCGCATCAGCCTGCTGATCGCGGTCTCCAGGACGTCGTCGGCCGTTTCGGTGCTCGGCATGCCGAACCCCTCGCCCAGGTCGAGTGCGGCCGTGGCATCCATCTCCCGCAGCGGCACTTCCTTGAGAAACAGCGCCACGATGAACCCGAGCAGCGCCACCGGCGCGGCGCACAGGAACACCAGGTCCAGGGCGCTGGCGTAGGCATCCACGATCGGGGCGGCGGCCCGCGGGGACAGCTCGTGCAACGCCTTCGGGGAATCCGCCGCGGCCGGTGGTGCCCCGCCGGCCGACAGCGCTCCCGGCAGCCGATCCGACAGGAAGCCGGCGAACAGGGAGCCGAAGATGGCCGCGCCGAACGAGCTGCCGATCGTCCGGAAGAACGTCACGCCCGAGGTCGCCACGCCCAGATCGGCGAAGTCCGAGGTGTTCTGCACGATCAGGACGAGTACCTGCATACACATTCCGATGCCGGCACCCAGGATGAACAGGTACAGGGACTGCATCGGGATCGGTGTGGCGGCATTCATCCGCGACAGCAGCACGAAACCGACCAGCATGATGGCGGTGCCCGCGACCGGGAAGACCTTGTACCGCCCGGTGCGGCCGACCAGGCTGCCGCTCGCGGTGGACGTGATGAGCAACCCGATCACCATGGGCATGGTCCGCAATCCGGACTCGGACGGTGAGACCCCTCCCACGAACTGCATGAAGGTCGGCATGAAGGTCAGCGCGCCGAGCATCGCGAAGCCGACGACCAGAGACAGCACACAGCACATGGAGAACACCGGATTGCGGAACAGGCGCATCGGCAGGATCGGTTCGGCCGCCCTGGTCTCCACCCGGACGAACCAGGCCAGGGCCGCGACCGACACGACGATGAGCCCGATGATGATCGGTGAGGTCCACGCCAGGTCGCCGCCCATGCTGGTGGCCAGGGTGAGGCCGGACGCTCCGAGCCCGACCCAGAAGATTCCCGCGTAGTCGATGATCGGACGGGCCGGACGCGATGTCAGCGCCGGGATCGTGGCGGCGGCGACCAGGAGCACGACGATGCCCACCGGGATGCTGATCCAGAACGCCCACCGCCAGCCGAGGTGATCGGTGACGAAACCGCCAAGCAGGGGGCCGGCCACGGTCGTGACACCGAACACCGCCCCGAGCGCACCCTGGTAACGGCCGCGGTCCCGCAACGGGATGACCTCACCGATCAACGCGGTCGAGGTGACCATGATCGCGCCGCCGCCGATGCCCTGCAGTGCCCGGGAGGCCACCAACATCGCCATCGAACCCGACAGCCCGCTGAGCACCGACCCGGCCAGGAAACAGACGACGGCTACCTGATACACGGCCTTGCGGCCGAAGATGTCACCGACCTTGCCCACCACCGCGGTCACCACCGTGGAGGCGAGCAGGTAGCTGGTCACCACCCACGACTGATGGCCCGCACCACCGAGATCGGCCACGACGGTGGGCAGGGCGGTGGCCACGATGGTCTGGTTGAGCGAGGCCAGCAGCATGCCGAGCAGCACCGCGACGAACACCAGATTGCGTCTGCGCACACTGAGCAGCACGCCGCCGGAGGGTTCTTGTGCGGTCGGTGGTGGGCTGGCCATGGGATCCTTTCGCCGGTCTGCCGGTTCCAGAACCGATATCGTTAGACAGCCTATGAAAGTTACAGCAGAAAGAAAACCGCCCCGGGCGCCGGCGGTTCACCGGCTACCCGA
The DNA here is from genome assembly GCF_053588415.1 of Mycobacterium sp. NPDC003449. NCBI lineage: Bacteria > Bacillati > Actinomycetota > Actinomycetes > Mycobacteriales > Mycobacteriaceae > Mycobacterium > Mycobacterium sp. NPDC003449. The sequence goes on along the minus strand of NZ_JBSFPX010000048.1, from coordinate 19,971 downwards.
GGCGGCTTGGGCTGAAACTCAGCGGCCCACCCCGGCGTTACTGCGGCGGCCGGGACACGCACTGCGCGGCGTAGAGCGCGTCTCCCAGCTTGTCCATCAGCTCGAGTTGGGTCTCCAGGTAGTCGATGTGACCCTCCTCGTCGCCGAGGATCGTCTCGAACAGGTTGGCGCTGACCGCATCCTGTTTCTCGCGGCACATGATGATGCCGGGTTTCAGCCGGGCCACCACCTCGTACTCGATCGCCAGGTCGGCCTCGAATTGTTCACGCAGGGTCTGCCCGACACGCAACGAGAACAGCCGCTGATAATTCGGCAGGCCGTCAAGAAGAAGAATTCGATCCGTTATCGCCTCGGCGTGACGCATCTCTTCAAATGATTCCGAACGGGTGTGTCCGGCCAGTTCGGTAAATCCCCAGTTATCCTGCATTTTGGAATGAAGGAAATACTGATTAATCGCCGTGAGTTCGCTCGTCAATTGCTCGTTGAGCAATTTGAGAACGTCCGGGTCGCCTTGCATGGTCGCTCCTAAAACACCTTGAGGGCTGGTCAAGTGTTGCCGTTTGCCGTGCACTTCCAATGTAGTGCAGAAAACCCGGTGTGGCGCAATGGTTAAAGCGAATTCCGGCACCGGCGGCGGTCAGCCGACCGACGCGGGACGGGACCCCGCCACGCGTGGCCACGAAGGCTGGACTGCCTGTCCTAAGTAAGGTTAGACTCCGCTAACACGCAGGAGAGTCGTCGAGAAAGGCAGTTGAACATGGGTGAGTACGATTTGCACTCGCTCATTATTTCCTGTGATTTCCGGGTCGATGATGTCGATCAGATGTGGAAATGGTTGAAGAAACATCGGGCCGGATTGGCGGCTATCGGCGCGCATCATGTCGTGCTGTATACGTCCATTTGGGAGCCGGGCCGGGTCCTCGTGACGATCGGTATTCGACGGGCCAAGTCGATACGCGATGTTTTACGTTCGCCGGCGATATTCGAATGGTTCGATATTTCCGGCGTCAAAGATATCCCGCCCATATTCGGCGGCGAGGTCGTCGAGAAAATCGACCTGGCCGAACCTGGACCGCCGGACTATGTGGCCGGTGTCATCGTCGGCGCGGTCGCGGTGGTCGACGATGTGCCGACCCTGATGCGCAAGGTCCACGACGGGCTGGGGCGGTTCGAGCACAGCGGGGTCAGGAAGGTGTGGGTGTACCGGGCGCTCGACGACGGGCAGGAGGTGATGATCCTGCAGGAGATCGAGGACGAGGTCAGTGCCCGCCGGTGGATCGATCACCCCGACGCGGCCGCCGAATGGATGACCAAGGCCGGATTCGGCGGCTACCCCAATCTGTTCGTCGGCAAGTTGGCCCACGTGATGTCCGTGGCGGAGCAGGAATAGCCGGGTGCACTGATGTTCGTCTGCCTGTGCACCGGAGCCACCAGCCACGTCGTGAACGAGATCATCGCGGCGGGGGCCAGCACGTCCAAAGAGGTCGCCGACGCGTGCGGGGCCGGCGGCGACTGCGGCCGGTGCCGGCGCACCATCCGGGCGATCATCGCCGCCCAGCAGACCCAGCCGGCCGCCGACGGCTCACCCGGCTTCAACGGCTGCCCGTCCCGGGTCCGCCGTTAGCCGCCCTCAGGCCCCTTGCGACCGGAGAACTCGGCCAGCGCGTCGACATTGGCGGCCTGCCCGACCAGTTCGACGAACAGCGCCTTCTCCCGCTCGGTGGCCGCGACGATCTCATCCCGGATCGGCGCCATCATACTCTGTTTGACCGCCGTCAGGCTGGAAATCGGTTTGGCGGCAAGGATTTCGGCGTGCGTCCTGGCTGCCGCCAGCAACTCGTCGGGCTCGCACACCTGCCACACCAGGCCCATCTCACGGGCCTGCGCGGCATCGACCCACTCCGAGGACATCAGCAGCCAGGCCGCGTTCTGCCGCCCGAGCAGCCGGGGCATCAGATACGAGGACGCGGCTTCGGGGGCCACACCCAGGCTGGTGAACGGGCACTTCAGTCGCGCGGTGGCCGACATGAACGCCAGATCGGCGAATCCCAGGATGGTGACGCCGATCCCGACGCCGACGCCGTTCACGGCGCAGATCAACGGCTTCGGCAGCGCGGTGAGCGCCTCGACCATGCCGTAGAAGCCGTGCTCGCCCGGGGTGAAATCCGGATTGGTGATGCGGGTCTGCATCTCGACCAGATCGTTGCCCGCGCTGAACGCCCGGCCGGCACCGGTCACCAGCACCACCGCCACCTCGGGATCCTCGGCGGCAGCCAGCAGCGCGTTGGTCATCTCGTCGTAGAGCGCCTCGTTGAACGCGTTCAGCGCGTCCGGACGGTTGAGCGTGAGCGTGCGCACCCGGTTGGCGTCGTCGATCTGGAGGGTCACCCGTGCAGCGTAACTAGAACACGTTCCACTATGGCGGGCCGGGTGCGCCGAACGGACTCCGCAGGACGTACCGACTGGTCGGCACGGTGTCGACGTCGGTGCTGGCCCCGAAGGTCTCGGTGCTGGCCAGCATCCGCCGCATCCGGTCGGCGAGATCGGCATCGTCGGCGGCGCCGAAGAACGCGTGCAGATCCGATACCGCCCGCTGCGGGAAGAGTTCCTCGACGATGGCGGCCAGCACCGGCGCCTCCGCGGTGATCGGCCGCACCACCGCGTTCTGCGTGTAGCCGAAGGTGGCCTGGGTCTCGATCGCCACCGGGGTATGGCCGATATGCCAGCGCCGCAGCCAGGTGGCCTCGTCGAGATCGGCGGGGCGCCGCAGCAGCGCGATATTCGCCAGGCCGTCGGTGCGCTGCCCCGGTGCGGTCGCGGGCGCGGCCAGTGGGACCGACTCGGTCACCAGATATGCCGCCGCGGAATCGCATTCGGCGCTCAGCAGCTCGATGGCGGCACCGGTCCGGTCCCCGTAGTACTGCTCGGTCCACAGGCTCACCACCGCGACCACCGGCGGGTCGAGCGTCGTCAGCGTCATCAGGGAGCCCCGTACCGCGTCATCGCGGACGTTGACCGTCACACCGGGGACGCCGGTGTCCAGCAGGCGGTCGGCCACCTGGGAAAGCAATCGGTCACACCAGGTTTCGTCGGCCTCGGCCGCCCGCATCACGACGATCACCTTCTCCACGATGGCTAAACCTACAACGCCCCCGGGCCGGCGGGCCGCCGCCGGTCCGGGTGATGCCGCGCCGCAGCCGCCGGTTGGCGGTCAACCGGCCCTGGTGGCGCGACAATGGACGGGTGCAGACGGGCGGACAGGCAGCCGACGCGTTACGGCTGAACACTCCCGACACCGGCGCGGTGGTTCGCAGCCTCGTCGGTGTCCTGGCGATGACGGCGGCCGCGTTGGCGTTCGGGTCCGGGCCGACCGCGATGTGGACGCTGGCCGGCGGCATCATCGCGGGTGCCATCTCGCTGCAGCGCAGCCCCGGTGGACGAGTGCCGCTGATCATCACCGCATCGCTGGAGCTGGCCATCGCGGTGCTGCTTGGCGTGCTCACCGGATCGCACAACGTGGTGTTCGTCGTCGCGGTCGCGCTCTGGTGCTTCGCCGCGGGCATGCAGTGGTCGCTCGGAGCCAACGCCGGACTGGTCGCGTCCGCGGCCTGCGCGCTGTTGGTCATCGCCCCGCAGACCGCGCCGACCCTCGCCGACGCGCTGCTGGCCCCGGCACTGGTGTTCCTGGCCGGCCTGGTGCAGGCCGGGCTGATCGCGGTGTGGCCCCCGCGCCGCTGGCGGGTCCAGCGGGAGGGCCTGACCCGCGCGTACCGGACGTTGGCCACCGACGCCCGCAACGTGGCCGCCGACCGCCGTGCCGACGTCGACGACGCCCCGCTGACCTGGCTGCGGGAGGTGTTCGCCGACAGCCAGGTGAGCCAGCGCCCGCGGGCCTATCACGGGGGCTTCCGGCTGCCCGAACGCCTGGCCGTCACCGTCGCCGCACTGCGGGCCGCCGAACCGCGCGGCGGGGACGCACCGGATACCGATCCGGACGGCGGCGTGGCTGCGCTGCTGGCCGCGGCGGCGGCCCTGCTCGACGCCATCGCCGACCAGGGGCACACCGCGCGCCGCGACGCCGAACACGCGCTGGCCGGGGTCGACGCCGCGGCGGCCGCGGTGACCGGACCTCATGCCGTGGTCGCGCAACGCTTCTGCGAGCAGCTCCACGAGGCGACGGTGCTGCGGTTCGGCCAGGTGCACCGGCCCGACCTGGTCGGCCCCCTGGCCTCGGCGCCCGCCGTGGTCCGGTCCCACCTCACCTGGACGTCGCCGATCCTGCGGCACGCCATCCGGCTGTCGGTGACCACCGCGCTGGCCGCGGCCGCCGCCCGGTTCGGCGGTCTGGAGCACGGATACTGGATCGCGCTGACCGTGGTGATCGTGTTGCGGCCGGAGACCGCGCACACCTATACCCGGTGTGCGGGCCGGATGGCCGGCCTGGCCGCGGGCATCCTGATCGCCTCGGGCCTCACCCTGATGTGGCAGCCCGGCGGCCCGGCGTCGGCCGTCGGTGCCGCCGCGTTCATCGGGGTGGGCTACGCGGTGGCGCGCTTCGGGTACCTGGCGGTCGGCGCCGCGCTGGGCGCCGCGGTGGTCTTCGCGGTCGGGGTCAGCGGGGTCCTGGCGTGGCCGGGCGCCGCCGACCGGCTGGTCGGCGTCGCGCTCGGCGGCGGCCTGGCGGTGATGGCGCACGTGATGCTGCCCGACCACGCCCTGATCCGGCTGCGGCAACGGGCGGGCGAGCTGCTGATGACCGAGATCGACTATGCCGCGCTGGTGGTGAAGGCCTTCGTGCACGAGGTGGACCATCCGTCCGAGGCCCTCTCGGCGGCCTGGCAGCGGGCCTTCCGCGCGCGGGCGGCATTCGAGGCGGCGTGGGGCGTGGCCCGGCTGGACTCACCGGTCCTGCGCGGCTGGCTGCGCTCCTACCGGACCGCGTTGAACTCGGTCACCAGTGCCTGCACCACCCTGGAGAACAGCCTGCCGACTCATCCTTCGTCGGCGCTGCAAGGCGAATTCATCGCTGCCGTAGACGATTATGTGGAGGCGCTGCGCGGGGCGCCGCCCAGTCCGGCGGTGCCGTGGAGCCTGGACACCGTGGAGGTGACGACGGCGCTTCGACGCGTCCACGATGTGGCCTCCACACTGGCCGCCGACAACGGGGCGGCCCGCATCCTGGTCGCGGAGCTGTCCACCATCACCCGCAGCCTGGTCGGTATCTCCATCGACCGGATCGAACCGGCCACCGGTCAGGCCCGGTAGCCGATCAGCCGCGGGCCCACTTCGGCAGGATGAACACGCCCTCGGCCTCCGCGGTGATGCCGTGCGCATCCGAGACGTGCCCGGAGGCGAAAGCCTTGATCCCGTCGGTGCGGGTGATGCGGCCCTCGGCGTGCAGATCGCCCAGCGGCGTCGCCCGCAGGTACCGGATCGTCAGGGTGCCGGTGAACCTGGGGCTGGCCGGATCGCTCGCGGCCACCTCGCCGAGCACATGGTCGAGCACCATCGCCACGATGCCGCCGTGCACATGCCCGGGTGGACCCTCGTAGGCCGCGCCGAGGCGGAAATCCGTGCCGAGCCCACCGTTGCCGTCCTCGACGATCAGCAGCGGCGGCGCCACCGGATTGCGCAGACCGATGGCCGGGTTGCCCCATGGCATCCGGTCACCGTCGGAGGTGTAGCGCACGCCGAAGGCCCCGTCGATCTGGCGTTCCCGCAGGCGGGCCGTCGCGGCGTCGATCTCGGCCTTGGCGACCGCCACCGTCTCGGGATCGGCCTCGGAGCGGATGGTGGCGTCGATGAGCTCGCGCACCGACTCGGCCAGCGGCCCGAATGTCGCCCGCAGGTGTGCCACGTCGGCCGAGGTGAGTCCCTCGGCATGGGTGAATCCCGGCATGCCGAGAACTAGAACATGTTCTGCACTATCGTGCCAATAGTGACGGTTCCCGCTCCCGACGAGCCGTACTACCGGCTCGGGTCCTATCACCGGCCGGTCGACACCGCCTCGCCGCGGGCGCAGACCTGGTTCGACCGGGGCCTGGTGTGGGCCTACGCCTTCAATCACGAGGAGGCGGTCAGCTGTTTCGAGCGGGCTCTGGAACTCGACGGGGACCTGGCGATCGCCCGCTGGGGTATCGCATATGCGGTCGGGCCCAATTACAACAAGGCGTGGGACGCCTTCGATCCGGCCGATCTGGCCACCTCGCTGCGGCGGGCAAGGACCGAGCTCGCCCTGGCCGGGGCGGGCCGGGCGGGCCCGGTCGAACGCGACCTGATCTCGGCCCTGCACAAGCGATTTCCCACCGACGACCCGTCCGACACCGCGGCCCTGCTGGCCGGGCACCACGACTACGCCGACGCCATGGCCGCCCTGGCGGACACCTACCCCGACGATGTCGACGTCCAGGCGCTGGCCGCCGACGCGTTGGTGAACGTGACCGCATGGTCGTTGTGGGACGGCCGCACCGGTGAGCCCGCCCCCGGCTCGCGGGTACGCGAAGCCAAACGGATCCTCGACGATGCACTGGCCACCGCGCGGGGCGGCGAGCATCCGGGGGTGCTGCACCTCTACATCCACACCATGGAGATGTCGGGGACCCCACAGGACGCCCTGCCCGCCGCGGACCGGTTGCGCGACCTGGTGCCCGATGCCGGGCACCTGCGCCACATGCCCAGCCACATCGATGTGCTGTGCGGCGATTACCACGCTTCGGTGGTCGCGAATCTGGCTGCGGTGCAGGCCGATCGCAAATTCCTCGAACAGCGCGGGCCGCTGAACTTCTACTCGCTCTACCGCGCCCACGACCTGCACTTCGTGGTGTATTCGGCGATGTTTCAGGGCAGTTCGCAGATCGCCCTGCGGGCCGCCGACGAACTCGCCGGCCAACTCACCCCCGAGGTCCTCTCGGTCGAATCGCCACCGATGGCGGACTGGCTGGAGGCCTTCGTACCGTTGCGGATCCACGTGCTCATCCGGTTCGGCCGGTGGGACGACCTGATCGCCGAGCCGCTGCCCACCGACCGGGACCTGTACTGCACCACCACCGCCACCATCCACTACGGTCGCGGCGTGGCCCACGCCGCCAAGGGCGACCTCGCCCGGGCCAGGGCCGAACGCGAGGCGTTCACCGCCGCGTATCGGCGCATCCCCGACACCCGCTACCTGTTCAACAACACCAGCCTGGACATCCTGGCCATCGCGGCCGCCATGCTGGACGGCGAAATCGCCTATCGGGAGGGCGATTACGACACCGCGTTCGACCACCTGCGGCGCGCCGTCGAACTCGACGACGCCCTTCCCTACGACGAACCGTGGGGGTGGATGCAGCCCACCCGCCACGCCTACGGTGCGCTGCTCCTCGAGCAGGGCCAGGTCGAGCGGGCCGCCCGGGTCTATGCCGCCGACCTCGGCCTCGACCCCACCCTGAGCCGATCCTGCCAGCACCCGAACAACGTCTGGAGCCTGCACGGCTACCACGAATGCCTGCGCCGGCTGGGCCGCGACGCCGAGGCCGCGGTGATCGGCGGGCAACTGGCCCTGGCCATGGCCCGCGCCGATGTCGCGATCACGGCGTCCTGCGCGTGCCGCCTCGCCGTGGCCGATCCGTGCTGCGGGGGCTGAACCCCGGCGCCGCGTAAACTCCAGCTGTGGCCATCAGCGACGACGACCTGCGGCACCTGCGCCGCTGCGTCGAGCTCGCCCGTGAGGCGCTCGACGACGGCGACGAACCCTTCGGCTCGATTCTGGTCGACCAGTCCGGCACGACCCGGTTCGAAGACCGCAACCGGGTCAAGGACGGCGATGCCACCCGGCATCCCGAGTTCGCCATCGCCCGCTGGGCCGTCGACCGGCTCGACCCACCGCAGCGCGCCGCGGCCACGGTCTACACCTCGGGTGAGCACTGCCCGATGTGCGCCGCGGCGCACGCGTGGGTGGGCCTGGGCCGCATCGTCTATGCCACCTCCTCGGCGCAGTTGACCGGTTGGCTGACCGGATGGGGTGCCCCGGCCGCGCCGGTGGCGGCCCTGCCGATCCCCACGGTGGCGCCGGGCGTGGCGGTGGACGGACCGGCTCCCGAACTCGCGGAACAGATGAAAGCGCTGTACTCGGCGAAGTTCCGGCGATGACCGGGCCGGGCTGGGTCGCACACGCCATCTGGTGGCAGATCTATCCGCTGGGTTTCGTCGGCGCCTTCCCGGCCGACCCGGCGCCGGGCGCCGACGAGCATCGGTTGCGCCGGATCGTCGAATGGCTGGATCACGCCGTGGAACTCGGTGCCTCGGGTCTCGCGCTGGGGCCGGTCTTCGCCTCCCGCACCCACGGCTATGACACCACCGACCATTTCCGGCTGGATCCACGCCTGGGGGACGACGCCGATTTCGATCACCTCGTGGCCGAGGCCCGCCGGCGCGGCCTGCGGATCCTGCTGGACGGGGTGTTCAACCACGTCGGCACCGATTTCGGCCGCTACCGCGAGGCGCTGGACGGCGGCCAGGACCACCCGGCGTCGGCCTGGTTCCGGCGCCGGGGTGCACAGCGGGATTTCGCCACCTTCGAGGGCCACGACGAGCTCATCGCACTCAACCACGACAATCCCGAGGTGGTCGACTACACCGCCGCCGTGATGCGGCACTGGCTAGGCCGCGGCGCCGACGGGTGGCGGCTGGACGCCGCATACGCGGTGCCGGACCGGTTCTGGGCACAGGTGCTGCCCGCGGTGCGCGACGACTACCCGGACGCCTGGTTCGTCGGCGAGGTGATTCACGGCGACTATTCCGGCACCGTGCGCGCGGCCACCTTCGACTCGGTCACCCAGTACGAGCTCTGGAAGGCGATCTGGTCCAGCCTCAACGACGGCAATTTCCACGAGCTGGACTGGGCCCTGCAGCGCCACAACGAGTTTCTCGACGTCTTCGTGCCGATGACCTTCATCGGCAATCACGACGTCACCCGGATCGCCAGTCAGCTGCGCAATCCCCGACACCTCGAGCATGCGCTGGTCCTGCTGCTCACCATCGGCGGCACCCCGAGCGTGTATGCCGGCGACGAGGCGGCCTACCTCGGGGTCAAGGAGGACCGCCGCGGCGGCGACGACGCCGTTCGACCGGAGTTCACCACTCCCCCAGCGGATTCGGATGTGTTACGGCTGCACCAGTTCCTGATCGGGTTGCGCCGCCGTCACCCGTGGCTGCACACCGCGACGACCACACCACTGCAGCTGACCAATACCCATTACGTGTACCGGACGGCGGCCGACGGCGGCGCGCTGGTGGTCGCGCTCAACGTCGACGACGCCCCCTGGCAGCTGTCCCTGCCCGAGTTGGGGGTGCCGTCGGGGCGGGTGGTGGCCGGCTCCGGCGCACCACCACAGGCCGATGTGGTGGCGACCGAGATCGCCCCGCACGGCTGGCTGGTCATCGAGCCGAACTGAGCAGCTCGAGCGTGAGCCGGTCGGCCTCGCCGTCGTAGAGCGCGTCGAGCACCGCCACGAACTCGGGTTCGTGACTCACCTCGGCGAACAGCGTCATCGACGAGCGCACCTTGAGGCAGTCCGGCCAACCGAAGATCTCCTCGGCGCTGCGGCCCTCGAGCTGCGCGACCAACCGGGCACACTGCCGCAGTCTGGGGCCCAGTGTCGAATGGCCGAGGTAGGCCACGGCTTCGGCGCGCGAGGAAATGCCGTAACGGTCCGCGGTGGCGCTGCGCCCAAGCCCGCGCAGCTGCGGGAAGACGAACCAGATCCAATGACCGCGTTTTCGGCCCGCCCGCAACTCGTCGAGCACTCTCGGGTAAATATGATCCTGCGCCTCGGTGAATCGGCGAAGATCAAATGGATCATCTTCGGTGCCCACCCCGCCAACTATTGCATAAACACGTCATCGACGAGTTCGCCGCAAACTGGGCGGAAGTCGCAATAACCCGGCTAATGTTCCGTTGCGATGACAACTACAACCGATGCCGAGGGAACCGTCGAACCGGTGCCCACGCTGAAGAAACCTCGGCGCCGGGTGGTGTCCCGGATCAGCATCCAGTCCAAATTGCTCACCATGCTATTGGTGACGAGCGTGCTGTCGGCGTCCGTCGTCGGCTTCATCGGTTATCAATCCGGTCGTAGTTCGTTGCGCGACTCGGTTTTCGACCGGTTGACCGAAGTCCGTTCCTCGCAGGTCCGTCAACTGGAAGCGGAAATCGCCAACATTCGCGACTCGCTCATCGTTTACACCAGGGGTTCGACCGCGACCGAGGCGGCCCGGGCTTTTACCGCTGGCTTCGATCAGCTGGGTGACGCGACGATCAGCCCGGCCCAGCAGAAGCAGATCAACGACTGGTACCAAAAGCAATTCACCAAACCCGACGGCGGGCAAACGGACGAGGAAATCGACGTCTCCGCGCTGCTGCCGACGTCGAATGCGCAGAAGTATCTCCAGGCCCTTTACACGGCCCCGTTCGACGATTACGACAAGGCGATCAAGTTCGACGACGCGGGCGACCGCAGCGAGTGGTCGGCGGCCAACGCCCGGTTCAACGAATTCTTCCGAGAGATCGTCACCAAGTTCAACTACGAGGACGCCCTCCTATTGGACGGCAGGGGGAACGTCGTCTACAGCGCCTACAAGGGCCCGGACCTCGGCACCAATGTGTATACGGGACCGTATAAGGGCGGCAAACTCACCGAGGGATACAGCAAGGCGCTGGAATCCAATGCCGTGGACTACGTCGCCGTCACCGATTTCGGGCCCTATACCCCGGCCGACGCGCCCACCGCATGGTTGATGTCACCGATCGGATCCGGAGGGCATGTCGAGGGCGTGCTGGCCCTGCAATTCCCGATCACCGGCATCAACCGGATCATGACGATGGGCGGTCATTGGGAAGAAGCCGGTATGGGCCGCACCGGCGAGACCTACCTCGTCGGGCCGGACGGGTTGATGCGCTCGGACTCGCGGTTCTTCCTGGAGAACCGCGAGCAGTTCAAGAAGGACGTCATCGACGCGGGCACCCCGCCGGACATCGCCGAGGAGTCCATCCGGCAGGGTGGAACGACACTGGTGCAACCGGTGAACGACAAGGCATCACAGCTGGCCCAGCGCGGCCAATCCGGCACGGTCATCGAACCCGGCTACCGTGGCCAGGAAGCGCTGCAGTCCTATGCGCCGGTGGACCTGCCCGGTTTGGACTGGACGATCGTGGCCAAACTCGACACCTCCGAGGCGTTCGCCCCCGTGGCGGCGTTCACCAGAACGCTCGTGCTGTCGACCGTGGCGATGATCTTCGTGGTCTGCATCGCCGCGATCCTGCTGGCCCGCTTCTTCGTCCGGCCCATCCGGCGGCTGGAGGCCGGCGCCCAGCAGATCAGCGCCGGGGATTACGGCGTGACCCTGCCCGTGCAGTCCCGTGATGAGTTCGGCGATCTCACAGTGGCTTTCAACGGTATGAGCCGGAACCTGCGCATCAAGGAGGATCTGCTCGAAGAGCAACGCAAGGAAAACGACCGGCTGTTGCTGTCGATGATGCCCGAACCCATGGTTCAGCGTTACCGCGAAGGCGAGGAGAACATCGCCCTCGACCACCAGAATGTCACCGTCATCTTCGCCGACTTCGTCGGGCTGGATACGCTGTCGGCCGACCTGAGTGCCGATGAGCTGCTCACGATCGTGAACAAGCTGGTGCGCCAGTTCGACGCGGCCGCCGAGAGTCTCGGCATCGAACAGGTGCGGACCCTGCACAACGGCTACCTGGCGAGCTGCGGACTGACCGTGCCCAGGCTCGACAATGTGCGCCGTACCGTGGATTTCGCGATCGAGCTGCAGCGCATCGTGGACCGGTTCCGGGCCGAGTCCGGTCGTGACATCAAGCTCCGGGCCGGTATCGACACCGGGACGGTGAGCAGCGGCCTGGTGGGCCGCTCCAGCCTGGCCTACGACATGTGGGGTACCGCAGTCGATCTCGCCTATCAGGTGCAGAGCGGGGCTCCGCAGGCCGGGGTCTATGTCACCGGCCGGGTCTACGACGCGATGGGTGACGCCCGGCAGTTCACCGCGGCCGACCCGGTGACGGTGGGCGGCGTCGAAGAGCCGATCTGGCGGCTGGCGGAGCGCCAGCAATGAGGAGCGTGCTGGAGGCCGACTGGTTCTACTGGGCCCTCGCGGTGGCGATCGGTCTGCCCGTCGGCCTGGTTCTGCTCACCGAACTGCACAACGCGCTGGCCCGCCGCGGCAGCTACCTGGCCAGGCCGGTCGGCTTGTTGCGCAACTACATCCTGCCCCTCGGCGCGCTGCTGATCCTGCTGGTGAAGGCCACCGAGATCTCGGCGGAGGCCACCACCGTGCGGGTGGTGGCCACCGTGTTCGGTTTCGTGGTGATGATCCTGCTGCTGTCCGGATTGAACGCCACCCTGTTCCAGGGCGCCCCGGAGGGCAGTTGGCGCAAGCGGATTCCGTCCATATTCCTCGATGTGGCCCGGTTCGCGCTGATCGCGATCGGCGTCGGGATGATCTTCGCCTACGTATGGGGTGCCGACGTGGGTGGTCTGTTCACCGCCCTCGGCGTCACCTCGATCGTGCTCGGCCTGGCGTTGCAGAACGCCGTCGGCCAGATCATCTCCGGTCTGCTGCTGCTGTTCGAGCAGCCGTTTCAGCTCGGCGACTGGCTGGACACCCCGTCCGCCCGCGGCCGGGTCGTCGAGGTGAACTGGCGCGCGACCCATATCGACACCGGCAGCGGTATGCAGATCATGCCCAACTCGGTGCTGGCCGGAGCGTCGTTCACCAACCTGAGCAGTCCTCCGTCGTCGCATTCGCTGTCGATCGTGTCGGTGTTCGGGTCGTCCGATCCGCCGGATGCCGTGTGCGCGTTGCTCACCCGGATCGCCACCCAACTACCCCAGCGCAGGCCCGGGGCCGCGGCGAAGGCGGTCGCGCTGGGCGGCACCGAGTACCGGACGTCGATACCGTTGCGCTCCCCCGCCGACGACGGGGCCGCCAAATCGACGTTCCTGCGTTGGCTCTGGTACGCGGCGCGGCGCGCCGAACTGCATCTGGACGGGGCCGACGACGGGTTCACCACGCCCGAACGCATGGCCAAAGCCGTTCGGACGATGGCGCCCACGCTGCGCCTGAGCCACACCGAGCAACAGGATGTGATGGCCCATGCCACCCTGGCCCGGTTCGGCGCCGACGAGACCCTGCAGGTCGCCGGCGAGGTTCCCGGCCGGATGAGCTTCATCGTGGCCGGCCGGGTACTGATGACCGTGATCGGCCGCGACGCCGCGGTGGTCCCGGTGCGCACGCTGGAACCAGGCGATTTCCTCGGCCAGACGGCCCTGACCCGCGAAGGGTCGCCCGCGACCGCACATGCCGTGGTCGAGACCACGGTGCTCCAGATCGACCGCGACTTCCTGGAGGCACTGGTCGCCGTCAACCCGCTGCTGCTGCACGAGATCGGGCGGATGATCGAGGACCGCCGCAGCTGCGCCCAGCAGGCGTTGGCCGCCGTCGACTGATCGGGTCTCGGCGCCGAGTCGTAATCGTTAGCCAACCGCGATCCGCCGGCCCGGCGTTGTTACGCGTGTGACTGATGTGGTGCGTGATTCACTTTGCTCGCAAAGCAACGGCAATTGCTGGTGGCTTGATTGAAAGGTGGGTTGGTTGCCGTTATGAACGTCTTCAGCAACATGCGAGACATGTCAGCGTGGAAAGCGTTACGTCGGTCGGTCATCGGGATCCTGGCGGCGCTGGTGCTGCCCGGCCTGATCAGCGTGGCCGGGGGGTCGGCCACCGCGGGCGCATTCTCCCGTCCCGGGCTGCCCGTCGAGTACCTCGACGTCTTCTCCCCCTCGATGAACCGCAACATCCGGGTGCAGTTCCAGGGCGGCGGACCGCATGCGGTCTACCTGCTCGACGGCCTGCGCGCGCAGGACGACTTCAACGGCTGGGACATCAACACCCCGGCCTTCGAATGGTTCTACGAGTCCGGGTTGTCCACGGTCATGCCGGTCGGCGGCCAGTCCAGCTTCTACACCGACTGGTATCAGCCGTCGAAGGGCAACGGGCAGGACTACACCTACAAGTGGGAGACCTTCCTGACCCAGGAACTGCCGGCGTGGCTGGAATCCAACCGCGGGGTGTCACAGGCGGGCAACGCCGTCGTCGGTCTCTCGATGGCCGGTAGCGCCGCGCTGACCTACGCGATCTATCATCCGCAGCAGTTCATCTACGCCGGAACGCTTTCGGGCTTCCTCAACCCGTCCGAGGGCTGGTGGCCGATGCTGATCGGGCTGGCCATGAACGACGCGGGCGGCTACAACGCCGAGAGCATGTGGGGCCCGTCGACCGACCCGGCCTGGCGGCGCAACGATCCGATGGTCAACATCAACCAGCTGGTCGCCAACAACACCCGGCTGTGGATCTACTGCGGCACCGGAACCCCGTCCGACCTGGACGCCGGAGCCTCGGGCGGCAACCTGATGGCCGCACAGTTCCTGGAAGGGCTGACGCTGCGGACCAACGTCACGTTCCGGGACAACTACATCGCGGCAGGCGGCACCAACGCGGTGTTCAACTTCCCGCCGAACGGCACGCACGGCTGGGGCTACTGGGGCCAGCAGTTGCAGGCCATGAAGCCCGACATCCAGCGGGTCCTCGGCGCTCAAGCCGCCACCTAGAGAACCACCCACCCAGGGAGCCTGCCGTTACCCCCGACGGCAGGCTCCCTGCTTCATGGGGTGACTCAGCCCTGCACGGTCGGGCGGATGACGAGCTCGCCGATCTCGACATCGCGCGGCTGCTCGATCACATAGGCGACGGCGCGGGCCACCGCATCCGGCGCGATGGCGAACGCCGCCATATTGGAACGGGTCTGGGCCGAACCGCCGAGCTCGGTACGGATGTAACCCGGCGAGATGCTGCTGGTCCGGATCGTTCCGTCGGTCGACTCCTGACGCAGTGCCTCCATGACGGTGCGCACCGCGTTCTTGGTCGCCGCGTACACACCCATCTCGGGCACGATCTTCAGGCCCGCAGTGGAGACCGTGGTGACGAAGTCGCCGCGGCCCTGGCGCAGGAAGACCGGCATCGCCGCGGCGATCCCGTACAACACGCCCCGCAGGTTGACCTCGATCATGTCCGACCACCCCGCGACATCGCCGTGGGCCATCGGCCCCAGCGAGGCGATGCCGGCATTGCTCACCAGTACGTCGAGGCGATCGAACCGGTCGACCGCGGTACCGACCAGTTCCTCGAGATCGGCCCGCCGGGTCACATCGGTGGCCACCGCGACGGCGTCGGTGCCACCGTCGCGCAGCTCGGCGGCCAGCGCGTCGAGCCGGTCGATGCGGCGTGCGCCGAGCACCAGCCGGGCGCCCCTGGCCGCGAGCAGCCGCGCCGTGGCCTCGCCGATTCCGCTACTGGCACCGGTGATCCCGACGACTCTTCCCGCGATCGGATCGGTCACGGAACGAGCACCAGCTTGCCGCGGGTGTGACGGCGCTCGAGTTCGCGGTACGCGTCACCGACGTCATCCAGCCGATACACGCGGGAGATCGGCACCTCCAGGTCCCCCGATGCGACGAGACCGGCCAGCTCCGCCATGACGGCCGATGTGGTCGCCTCGGCGCTCCCGACGAGCAGCACACCGAACGTCTCTACGGCCTCAAAGTCGATGATGGTATCCACCCGCCCCGGGGCGACACCCAGTTCCTCGACGGCCAGCGCGACGTAGCCACCGCCGAACAGGTCGAGGAACGCGTCGACACGACCCGACGGCGACGCCGTGCGCAACCGATCGGCAAGGCCGTCACCGTAATTCACCGGGACGGCGCCGTGCCCGCGCAACCAGTCGTCGTTTGCCGGGCCGGCGATCCCGAGGACCGCGGCGCCGGTGCGGGCCGCGAGCTGGACGGCGATCGAGCCGACTCCGCCTGCGGCACCCGAGATCGCGACGGTGTCCCCCGGCCTCAGGTTCAGCGACCGCACCGCGGCGTAGGCCGTGCTCCCCGCGACGTACAGCGACCCGGCCACCTCCCACGGCACGCCCGCGGGTTTGCCGGTCAGCTGGTCGGCCGGGGCGGTGACGTATTCGGCGTGGCTCGACCGGCCCATCGAGAACCCGAGCACCTCGTCGCCGACCTCGAATCCGGTGACACCCGGCCCGACCTCGACGATCACCCCGGCCAGATCACTGCCCTGGCCGGACGGAAACGTGGCGGGCCACCGCTCGTGCAGGTAACCCTCGCGGATCATCGCCTCGCCGGGGTTGATGCCCGCCGCCCTGACCTCGACCAGCACCTCGCCGTCGCCGGGTACCGGCCGGGGGACGTCACGGACCTGCAGCACGTCGATGCCGCCGTATTCGTCGAACTGCACTGCTCTACTCATAGGACCTACGACAAGGACTGTCCGGGCAGCTATTCCCTTCCAGCGACCTGACAGGTTGCGCACATATTTTGGCGATGGTGAACCAACCCGCGCAGGCCGCCACGGCGGCCGAACCCAGGTCGGTGCGCCCCATCCTGCGGTCGATCCTGTTGGACGTCGCTCCGCCACTGGTGGCCTATTACGGATTGCGGGCCGGGGGCGTGTCCGAATACGTCGCGCTGCTGACCGCCACCGTGTTGGCCGGCTCGAAGGTCGTCTACGACGCGATCAGGGCCCGGCGGCTCGACCCGTTCGCCGGCTATCTCATGCTGAATTTCGGGTTGAGTCTGGCCGTGGGGCTGGCCACGTCGGACGCCCGGATGCTGATGGTGGGCAACACGCTCGTCGGCGGCGTCAGCGCATTGGTGTTCCTCGGCAGCTGCCTCATCGGCCGACCACTGACCCAGATCGTCGGCGAACGGGTGCATCCGGTGCGCGACACTCCGCAACCCGGTGAGCGTGAATACATCCGCCGGGCCCACATTCTGCTCTCAGCGATGTGGGGCGTCGGTCTGCTCATCGGCACGGTGGGCGGCCTGGCCATCATCTTCAGCCTGCCGGTGGACGCCGCCAACGCCGTGAACACCGTGTTCACCCTCGCGCTGATCGGTGTGCTGATGGTGGCGACATTCGTGATCGGCAAACGGGCGGCAATCAGGTGGGCCAACCAGGAGGCGAGCCGGGAACAAACCTGAACCCGGGATAGTTGAGCGCATCAGACTGAACTTTGGAGGTTTGATGTCCGCACCAATCGCAGTGCCCGTGTTGTTCGTGAGCGAGCCCATCGTCCTGCCCGGCATGGTGGTGCCGATCGAACTCGACGACGCCGCGCGCGTCGCCGTCGAGGCCGCGCAGGCCGCCGCGCCTGAAGGCGAATCCGGCAGGCTGCTCATCGCCCCCCGGCTGGAAGACCGCTACCCCACCTACGGCGTCATCGCCTCGATCGTGCAGGTCGGCCGGATGCCCGGCGGCGGCGCGGCGGCCGTCGTCCGCGGTGAACAGCGCGGCCATATCGGATCCGGCACCACCGGACCCGGCGCCGCCCTGTGGGTGCTGGTGGACGAGGTCACCGAGGCGGAGCCCGGCGACGAGACCAAAGCGCTTGCCACCGAATACAAGAAGCTGCTGCTGGCGATGCTGCAGCGGCGCGAGGCGTGGCAGATCATCGACGTGGTCAACAAGATCACCGACCCGTCGGCGCTCGCCGATACGGCCGGCTACGCGTCGTACCTGACCGATGTGCAGAAGCGTGAGCTGCTGGAGACCGCGGACACCGCGGTGCGCCTGGAAAACCTCATCCAGTGGACCACCGAGCACCTGACCGAGGTGGAGGTCAACGACAAGATCGCCGAGGACGTCCGGTCCGGGATGGACAAGCAGCAGAAGGAGTTCCTGCTGCGCCAACAGCTCACCGCGATCCGCAAAGAGCTTGGTGAGGGCGAACCCGAGGGGTCCGATGATTACCGGGCCCGGGTCGAGGCCGCCGACCTGCCCGAGAAGGTGCGTGAGGCCGCGCTGCGCGAGATCGGCAAGCTGGAACGCTCCAGCGAGCAGAGCCCCGAGGGTGGTTGGATCCGCACCTGGCTGGACACCGTGCTGGACCTGCCGTGGAGTGTGCGCACCGAGGATTCGACCGACCTCAAGGGGGCCCGCGAGATTCTGGACGCCGACCACCACGGGCTCGACGACGTCAAGGACCGCATCGTCGAGTACCTGGCCGTGCGGGCCCGCCGCGCTTCCCGTGGGATGGCCTTGGTGGGTGGTCGTGGGTCCGGTGCGGTGATGGTGCTGGCCGGCCCGCCCGGGGTCGGCAAGACCTCGCTGGGCGAGTCGGTGGCCCGGGCGCTGGGCCGCAAGTTCGTCCGCGTCGCCCTCGGCGGGGTGCGCGACGAGGCCGAGATCCGCGGCCACCGGCGCACCTATGTCGGCGCGCTGCCCGGCCGCATCGTGCGGGCGATCGGCGAGGCGGGGTCGATGAATCCCGTTGTGCTGCTGGACGAGATCGACAAGGTGGGCTCCGACTACCGCGGCGATCCTTCGGCGGCACTGCTCGAGGTGCTCGACCCGGCGCAGAACCACACCTTCCGCGACCACTACCTCGACCTGGATCTGGATCTGTCCGATGTGGTGTTCCTGGCCACCGCCAACGTGATCGAGAACATCCCGTCGGCCCTGCTGGACCGGATGGAGCTGGTGCAGATCGACGGCTACACCGAGGACGACAAGGTGGCCATCGCCCGCGATTACCTGCTGCCCAGGCAGCGGGAACGCGCGGCGCTGACCGCCGGGGAGGTCACGGTGACCGACGCGGCGCTGCGCAAGATCGCCGCCGACTACACCCGCGAACCGGGGGTGCGCCAGTTCGAGCGGCTGCTGGCCAAGGCGTTGCGCAAGGTGACGACGGTGCTGTCCCGCGAAGACCCGGCCGATGCCCCGCTCACCGTGGACGAGCCGGATCTCGTTGAGTACCTGGGCCGCCCGCGATTCACCCCGGAGTCCAACGAGCGCACCGCGGTGCCGGGAGTGGCGACCGGGCTCGCGGTCACCGGCCTTGGCGGCGATGTGCTCTACATCGAGGCCAACTCGAACGTGGGTGAGCCGGGCCTGAAGCTCACCGGCCAGCTGGGTGACGTGATGAAGGAGTCGGCGCAGATCGCGCTGTCCTACGTGCGGGCCCACGCCGAGCAGCTGGGTGTCGACCCGAAGGCGCTCGACCGTCAGATCCACGTGCACGTGCCCGCGGGCGCGGTGCCCAAGGACGGGCCGTCGGCGGGTGTGACGATGGTGACCGCGCTGGTGTCGATGGCCACCGGGCGCCAGGTGCGCGGCGACGTCGGGATGACCGGCGAGGTCACCCTGAACGGCCGGGTGCTGCCGATCGGCGGGGTCAAGCAGAAGTTGCTGGCCGCGCAGCGGGCCGGGCTGTCAACGGTTTTCATCCCGCAACGCAACGAACCCGATCTGGACGATGTGCCCACCGAAGTGCTGGCGGCGCTCGATGTTCGGCCGATGACCGACGTCGCCGACATCATCGCGGTGGCTCTGGAACCGGCCGAGTCCGCCGCGGCAGCGGCCTGACAACCCTCGCGAGCGACCGTGCAGGTACGCAATTGACGGCGTGTCACCGTACCGACACGGTCGCTCGCGGTGTTGGGGTCACAGTAAGCCGCCGACGGGCGTCTGGAATCCTCCACATGTGACAACAGACATCTCGGGCGAGCGGCACCTCTCGCGCCAGCTCTCCAACCGGCACATCCAGCTCATCGCCATCGGCGGTGCGATCGGCACCGGCCTGTTCATGGGCTCGGGCAAGACCGTCTCGCTGGCCGGACCCTCGGTGATCTTCGTCTACATGATCATCGGCTTCATGCTGTTCTTCGTCATGCGGGCGATGGGCGAACTGCTGCTGTCCAATCTGCATTACAAGTCGTTCGCCGACTTCGCGGCCGATCTGCTCGGCCCGTGGGCCGGCTTCTTCACCGGCTGGACCTACTGGTTCTGCTGGATCGTCACCGGCGTCGCCGATGTGGTGGCGATCTCGGGCTACGTCGCCTA
>NZ_JBSFPX010000047.1:0-39506 GCF_053588415.1 Mycobacterium sp. NPDC003449 | reverse complement strand
TGCCGCCCGGCGCACCGCGGCGTAGAGCACCGCGACCGCGGCCACCCCCGCCAGGGCCTGCGGCACCAGGACACTCCACGAGTTGAGCCCGAACAGCCGGACCGACAGGTCGATGAGCCACAGCGCGGCCGGGGTCTTGTCGACGGTGATGGCGTTCGCGGCGTCGCTGGATCCGAACAGCATCGCCGTCCAGTCCGCGGCCCCGGCCTGCGCGGCCGCCGAGTAGAAGGCATTCGCGCACCCGCTGATCGACAGGTTCCACAGATACAACGCCGCCGTGCCGATCAGCAGCACACCGAACCCGGCCCGGTGCCAGCGTTCGGAGAATCGCGTCGCCGGTGCGGATGTTGTCCGGGATCGGGTCGTTTCGGCACGGAGAACCAGCGTCACCCGTTCATCGTCGCGGCGGCGACTAGGTGCCCGATGGGGCCGAACTGTGTGTCGGCTGTGAGGTCTCCCCCGGCAGCACGACCACGAACTCGGTGGCGCCCGGCCTGCTGTGCACGGCGATGGTGCCGTCGTGCGCCTTCAGCACGGCCTCGACGATCGCCAGCCCCAACCCGGTGCTGCCCTCGCGCCGCGAACGCGACGAATCGCCACGGGCGAACCGCTCGAACACCTCGGGTTGCAGCGACGCCGGAATACCGGGTCCGTCGTCGGCGACGGTGAGCCGCACCGCACCACGGTCACCCGTGCTCAGCGATACGGTCACCGATGTGCCCGGCGGGGTGTGGGTGCGGGCGTTGGCCAGCAGGTTGGCCAGCACCTGGTGCAGCCTGGCCTCGTCGCCCTCGACCAGCACCGGATCGTCGGGCAGGTCAAGGGCCCAGCGGTGCTCCCGGCCGGCGATGTGGGCATCGCTGACGGCGTCCACCACCAGCCTGGACAGGTCGACCGGTCCCCGTTCCAGCGGCCGCCCCGCATCCAGCCGGGCCAGCAGCAGCATGTCCTCGACCAGCTGGGTCATCCGCGCCGTTTCGGATTCCACCCGGTTCATCGCATGCGCGACATCGCCGGGCAGGTCCGCCCGTTTGCGTTGCGCGAGTTCGGTGTAGCCGCGGATCGCGGCCAGCGGCGTCCGCAGCTCATGGCTGGCGTCGGCGACGAACTGGCGCACCCGGGTCTCGCTGGCGTGCCGCACCGACAGCGCATTGGCGATCCGGTCCAGCATCCGGTTCAGCGACGTACCCAACTGCCCCACCTCGGTGTGGGCGCCTGCCGGGTCGACCCGCACGATCGGGGTGGGCAGCCGCACCTCGCCACGGTCCAGTTCGAGGTTGGCCACCTCACGTGCGGCCGCGGAAACCCTTGACAGCGGGGCGAGTTGACGCCGGATGATCAGGATTCCACCGGTGGTGGCGGCGATCAGCGCGATCGCCGAGAGCACACCGAACATGCCGAGCACCCACAGCAGGGTGTCGTCGACGACCGCGGTCGGCAACCCCGTCACGATGGTCTGTGTCCCGCCGTGACGCGGGTGCAAACCGATCACCCGGTAACGGCCCAGCCCGTCCAGGTCGACCGTCCGGGGGGTGCGGTCGGCCGGGATCGCCACGAGCTGGCCGGCAGCGGTTGCGGTGACCTCGGCGCGGTCGCCTTCGGCGGTGATCACGCCGGCATCGATGCGGTCACCCGGCCCGATGACCGCGCCCACGGTGCGGGCGGCCTGGCCCGGCGCATTGAGGAATCCGGGGCCAGGACCCTGTTCGGGGTCGAACAGCACACGCAGGTGAGACCCGGGCCGCGGCGCACCCGGCGGCGTCATCTCGGGCCCGATGATCACCGGCGCCCGGAACCGCCCGCCCGGCGGGGGCGGCATCATCGGCGGGGGCGGCAGCTCGAAGATCGCCGCCGACCGCCGGCCGGCCTCGCCCAACTGCTCGTCGAGTTGGTGCATGAGGAACCGTTGCAGCGCGAACTCGGTCGCCACCCCGATGGTCGCGCACACCACCGCCAGGAGTGCGACCTGGGTGACCACCAGCCGCGCGCGCAGCGACCAGGTCCGGGGCGCCGACCATCGGGTCGCGGCCGGCGCCTCAGCGCGCGGGTCGAAGGACATACCCCGCACCGCGCAGCGTGTGGATCATCGGTTCCCGGCCGCTGTCGATCTTCTTGCGCAGATAGGACACATAGAGTTCGACGATGTTGGACCGGCCGCCGAAGTCGTAACTCCACACCCGGTCCAGGATCTGGGCCTTGCTCAGCACCCGTTTGGCGTTGCGCATCATGAACCGCAGCAGCTCGAATTCGGTCGCGGTCAGGGTGATGGGGTCCCCGCCGCGGGTCACCTCATGGCTGTCCTCGTCGAGCACCAGGTCGCCGACGACGATCTTGGCTCCACCGTCCTCGCTGGTCACGCCGGTGCGGCGGAGCAGGGCCCGCAGCCGCAACACCACCTCTTCGAGGCTGAACGGTTTGGTGACGTAGTCGTCACCGCCCGCGGTCAGGCCCGCGATGCGGTCCTCCACCGAGTCCTTGGCGGTCAGCAGCAGCAGCGGGAGCCCGGGGATCTGCTGGCGCAGTTTGTGCAGCACGTCCAGGCCGCTCATATCGGGCAGCATGACGTCGAGGACCACCACATCCGGCGGATTCTGCCTGGCCGAGGCGATCGCGCTCGCGCCGTCGCCGGCCGTCGCGATGTTCCAGCCCTCGTATCGCAGCGCCATCGACACCAACTCGGCCAGGACCGGCTCGTCGTCGACCACCAGTACCTGGATGGGGTTGCCGTCCGCACGCCGCATCACCGCGCGGCCGGAATCGATATCGCTGCCATTCACGGCTTCATTATTCGCCGGACCGATAGGCCCGGCCTGTGCCCTTTCTATGCGCCGGCTGTGAAACCTCGCCCGATCGGGTGTGACTAATCGGGCGCTGACGGCCCGCACAGCCGGCGCACAGCGGGCGCCTGCACGGTGATCACATGAGCATGCGACAGACCCTTGCCGCGGTGGGCGTCGCCGCGGCGATCGCCGGCCTGGGCGGCGCGACGGTGTACGCCGCCACCGACGGCGGGGACATGCCCCACCGCATGGGCGGCCCGCCGCGCGGCGGCATGGGTTCGGTCGATCCGGCAACGGTGCACGCCGAGGCCGTCGTCGCCGACGGTCACGGCGGCTACACCACGACGATCACCCAGACCGGCACCATCACCGACCTGTCGGCCACGTCGATCACCGTCCGCAGCGACGACGGCTACCGCCAGACCTATGTGCTGCCGTCCGGGATCCGGCCACCGGCCGATGTCAACGACGCGGTGTCGGTCCGGGCGACGCGCACCGGCCCGACGGCGACGGTCACGACGTTCGACGAGCCTGGTCAGCTGCCGTAGCCGTCCGGCACCTCGGCGGTCACCTCAGGCTTCGCCACCGAGGTCTCCAGCTCGGTGGGAGCCGTTGAATCCGTGACGGTTTCGCCTACTGACCCGCCCGGCTCGGCCTCGCTGGACGGCGCCTGACTCAGCAGCGCGCCGAACACGCCCATCGACACCACGGCCGCCGATCCGGCACCGGCCAAGACCAGCTTGTAATTGTGGTTGCGCTTCTTGCGTTGTTCATCAGTCACTCTGACCACCTCATGCATCTCCGGTCAGGCCCCCCGTTCAGCGGGAGGCCCGTCGAACAGTTTCACGATGAGCAGTCATACCGAAACGGCATCCCCCCGGCGAGCGCTCGGCGGCCACCATAAGCAGCCCACCCGAGCGCTGTCTACCGCTGGCCGGGCCCACGACGACCGGATCAGTGCGGTGTAGCAAACCCGGACGGCGTGGTCACGCTGACCGATGGGGTCGCCACCGAGGTCTCCGGCGAGGTCGGCGGTGTGGTCTCGGTAACCGTCTCACCTGTCGTGACGGGGGCCGGTTCGGTCGGGTCCTCGGCCGAGGCCATACCTCCGCCCCCGGCCAGCCCCACGCCCAGCATGGCTAACCCGGCCGCGGCCCCGATACCGGCCGCCGCCAGTTTCCATTCGTGTCGATTCTTTGTCGGGTACACGGAAGTCTCACCTCCGGCACATTCCGTTGCGGCTTTCGCCGTTGTCCCTGGACACGGGATAGCCGCAGCGGCCGGTGTGGAAACGTCTACTCGGCGTTCTTCTCCTCGGACGGCAGCGGTGCCGGACCCTTGATCGTCGGCACCGCCATCGAGATGATCGGCGCCTTGGGCGGGGTCGTCTCGGTGCTGGTCTGACCGACATTCATATGCGAACCAGCCGCCTTGGTCTGCACCGACTGCCCGTCGGCCGCGCCGTACACCCCGAGCGCGACCACCGCGGCACCGCCGGCCACCGCCGCGAGCGCCCGCACCCGACCCGACCTGGCCCTGTTCTCGCTGGTGTTCACCACACTGCACCTCCCTGGTCCGAATGCCATAACTGCAGCTGAGAACCAGTGAACGCGCGGTTTCTCCGGCCCGGCTGGGGGCCGGCTGACAATTGCCCAACCGGGCCCGGACACGCCACGATGCCCGCGCGAGCGTCGTGACCGCCGTCCCGTTCGGCCTGATCTACCCTGTCTCCCATGCATCACCCGGCGGGATCGACCGCATGACGCGGTTCCTGGCGCGCCGGTTGCTCAACTACCTCGTACTGCTGGCGCTGGCGTCCTTCCTGACGTTCACGCTGACCTCCTACACCTTCGAACCGCTCGACAGCCTGCTGCAGCGCAGTCCGCGGCCGCCGCAGGCCACCATCGACGCCAAGGCCGCCGAACTCGGCCTCGACAAGCCCATCCCGCTGCGGTACGCCGACTGGGCCGCGAGCGCCGTCCGCGGGGATTTCGGTACCACCGTGACCGGACAACCGGTGTCCGACGAGTTGTGGCGCCGGATCGGGGTCAGCCTGCGGTTGCTGGTCCTCGGTTCGATCGCCGGCACCGTGATCGGCGTGGTCGTCGGCGCGTGGGGGGCGATCCGCCAGTACCGGCTCTCGGACCGGGTGATCACCCTGCTGTCGCTGCTGGTGATAAGTACGCCGACGTTCGTCATCGCGAACCTGTTGATCCTGGCCGCGCTGAACGTGAACTCGGTGCTGGGCGTGCAGCTTTTCGAGTACACCGGCGAAACCTCGCTGGACGCGGTGGGCGGCTGGTGGCCCCAGTTCGTCGACCGGTTGCAGCACCTGGTGTTGCCGACGTTCACGCTGGCGTTGTCGGCGATCGCCGGCTACAGCCGCTATCAGCGCAACGCCATGCTCGACGTGCTCGGACAGGACTTCATCCGGACCGCACGGGCCAAGGGCCTGACCCGGCGCCAGGCCCTGTTCAAGCACGGTCTGCGCACCGCGCTGATCCCGATGGCGACCCTGTTCGCCTATGGGGTCGCCGGCCTGGTCACCGGTGCGGTGTTCGTCGAGAAGATCTTCGGCTGGCACGGGATGGGCGAATGGGTGGTGCAGGGCATCGCCACCCAGGACACCAACATCATCGCGGCCATCACGGTGTTCACCGGCACCGTGGTACTGCTGGCCGGGTTGCTGTCCGACGTCATCTACGCGGCGCTGGATCCCAGGGTGCGGGTGACATGAGCGAAGCATCGGCCACGTCGGCCCGTTCGGGCCTGCACACCGAGGAGTTCGCCACCAGGCGCACCCTGGTGTTGCGCCGTTTCCTGCGCAACCGGCCCGCGGTGGTGTCGCTGGTGGTGCTGGCCGTGATGTTCGTCGGCTGCTACGCGCTGCCACCGCTGCTCCCCTACAGCTACACCGACCTCGACTACTACGCGCTGCAGCAGCCCCCGTCGCCCCAGCACTGGTTCGGCACCACCGCGCTCGGCCAGGACATCCTGGCCCAGGTCCTGCGCGGCATGCAGAAATCCATGCTGATCGGCGTGTGCGTGGCGTTCATCTCGACCGTCATCGCCGCCACGGTCGGCTCGATCGCCGGATACTTCGGCGGCTGGCGGGACCGGACCCTGATGTGGATCGTCGACGTGCTGTTGGTGGTGCCCAGCTTCATCCTGATCGCGATCGTCACACCACGGCTGAACAATTCCAGCCGGGTGTTCTGGCTGATCATCCTGTTGTCGGCGTTCAGCTGGATGATCAGCTCACGCATCGTGCGTGGCATGACCATGAGCCTGCGGGAACGCGAATTCGTCGTCGCCGCACGGTATATGGGAGTGAGCAACTGGCGGATCATCGTGCGCCACATCGTGCCGAACGTGGCTTCCCTGCTCATCATCGACACCGCGCTCAACGTCGGACTGGCGATCCTGGCCGAAACGGGGTTGAGCTTCCTCGGTTTCGGTATCCAGCCACCCGATGTGTCGCTGGGCACGCTCATCGCCGACGGCACCAAGTCGGCGACAACCTTCCCGTGGGTGTTCCTGTTCCCGGCCGGGGTGCTGATCCTGATCATCCTGTGCGCCAACCTGGTCGGCGACGGCCTGCGCGATGCGCTCGACCCGAGCAGCGGCCGGCTGCGACGACGCCGGAGGTCACGCCGATGAGCCGCCTGCTCGAAGTGACCGGCCTGACGGTGGACTTCCCGACCGACACCGATCAGGTGCATGCCGTGCGGGGCCTGGACTTTCACGTCGACGAAGGTGAGGTCGTCGCACTGGTCGGTGAATCCGGCGCCGGAAAGTCGGCCAGTGCCATGGCCGTCGTCGGACTGCTACCCGAATTCGCCGAGGTATCGGGGTCGGTGCTGCTGCGCGGTGAGCAACTCATCGGGCACTCCGACGCGCAACTGTCACGCATTCGGGGCAACACCGTCGGGACGGTGTTCCAGGACCCGATGTCGGCGCTGACGCCGGTGTACTCGGTCGGCGACCAGATCGCCGAGGCGCTCGAAGTCCACGACCGCACCCTCGGCCGGGGCGCCGCGCGAGCCCGCGCGGTCGAGCTGCTCGATCTGGTCGGCATCGCGCAGCCGGACCGCCGGGCCCGCGCGTTCCCGCACGAGCTGTCAGGTGGCGAGCGCCAGCGGGTGGTGATCGCCATCGCCATCGCCAACGATCCCGACCTGCTGATCTGCGATGAGCCCACCACCGCGCTGGATGTCACGGTGCAGGCGCAGATTCTCGACGTCCTGCGCACCGCCCGCGATGTCACCGGTGCGGGCGTGCTGATCATCACCCACGACCTTGGCGTGGTCGCCGAATTCGCCGACCGGGCCGTCGTGATGTACGCGGGCCGGGCCGTCGAGACCGCGCCGGTCACCGAGCTGTACCGCGGGGCGCGGATGCCCTACACGGTCGGCCTGCTCGGCTCGGTGCCCCGGCTGGATGCCCCGCAGGGCACCCGGCTGGTGCCCATTCCCGGGGCGCCGCCGTCACTGACCGCGACCCCGCAGGCCTGCCCGTTCGCCCCGCGCTGCCCGCTGGCGGTCGACGACTGCGAGGCCGCCGAACCCGAACTCACCGCGCTGGCCCCCGATCACCACGCCGCCTGCATCCGTACCGATGAGGTGGGCGGCCGCAGCGCCGCCGAGATCTACCGGGTCGCCGCCGAGCCCGCCACGACCGCGCCGGACGGCGACCCGCCGGTGGTGCTGCGGGTGCGTGACCTGGTCAAGACCTACCAGCTGACCAAGGGGGTGGTGTTCCGCCGTCAGATGGGTGAGGTCAAAGCCGTCGACCGGGTCAGCTTCGACCTGCGGCAGGGCCGCACGCTCGGCATCGTCGGCGAATCCGGTTCGGGCAAGTCCACCACCCTGCACCAGATCCTGGACCTGACCGCACCGCAGGCCGGCTCGATCGAAGTGCTCGGCGCCGACGTCGCCCAGCTGGACCGAAAGACCCGAAGGGCCCTGCGCACCGATCTGCAGGTGGTGTTCCAGGACCCGGTCGCCTCATTGGACCCGAGGCTGCCGGTCTTCGACGTTCTCGCGGAACCTTTGGCGGCCAACGGTTTCGGAAAATCCCGGATCGACGAGCGGGTCGCCGAGCTGCTCGAGGTGGTCGGGCTGCGGCGGGCCGACGCCGCCCGCTACCCCGCCGAGTTCTCCGGCGGGCAGAAACAGCGCATCGGGATCGCCCGCGCGCTGGCCCTGCAACCCAAGATCATCGCCCTCGACGAACCGGTGTCGGCACTCGACGTGTCGATCCAGGCCGGCATCATCAACCTGCTGCTCGATCTGCAGGACCGGTTCGGGCTGTCGTACCTGTTCGTCTCCCACGATCTTTCGGTGGTCAAACATCTCGCCCACGATGTGGCGGTCATGTACAAGGGGGAGATCGTCGAACAGGGCTCCGGGGACAGCGTGTTCGTCAACCCGCAACACGACTACACCCGGCGGTTGCTGGCCGCGGTGCCACAACCCGAACCGAACGGCCGCTAGCATCGGCGGGATGAACGGGATGAACCTGCGCCGCCTCGCTGTGGCCGCCGTCGTCACCGCCCTGACCCTCGCCGGCTGCTCGAGCGGCAACCAGGAGGTCCCGTCCGCGGGCGGTGACGCCGAGGTCGGCGCGACCAACGACATCAACCCACAGGACCCGGCGAACCTCAAACAGGGGGGCAACCTGCGGTTGGCCCTGACCGAGTTCCCGCCGAACTTCAACGCCATGCATATCGACGGCAACACGGTCGACGTGAACGCGCTGGCCAAGCTGAGCATGCCAAGGGCCTTCCGGGTCGCGCCGGACGGGTCGACGACGGTCAACACCGACTTCTTCACCAGCATCGAATTGACCAGCACCGACCCTCAGGTGGTCACCTACACCATCAACCCCAAGGCGGTGTGGTCCGACGGAACCCCGATCACCTGGGAGGACATCGCCTCCCAGATTCATGCCACCAGCGGCAAGGACAAAGCCTTCCTGATCGCCGCGACCAACGGCGCGGACCGGATCGGATCGGTCACCCGGGGCGTCGACGACCGGCAGGCGGTGGTGACCTACGCCGAACACTTCTCCGAATGGCAAACCCTGTTCGCCGGTAACCAGACGCTGCAGCCCAAGAGCATGACCGCCGACCCCGAGGTGTTCAACAAGGGTCAGCTCAACGGGCCCGGCCCGGCGGCGGGCCCGTTCATGGTGACGAACCTGGACCGGGGTGCACAACGAATCACCTTGACCCGCAACCCGAAGT
Source organism: Mycobacterium sp. NPDC003449 (assembly GCF_053588415.1). Lineage (NCBI taxonomy): Bacteria > Bacillati > Actinomycetota > Actinomycetes > Mycobacteriales > Mycobacteriaceae > Mycobacterium > Mycobacterium sp. NPDC003449. The sequence continues at coordinate 30,479 of NZ_JBSFPX010000047.1, read as the reverse complement.
GGTGGGGCGCCCCGCCGCTGCTGGACAGCATCACCTATACGGTGCTCGACGATGCGGCCAGGATTCCCGCCCTGCAGAACAACGCCCTGGACGCCACCGGGGTGGCCTCACTGGACGAACTGACCATCGCGCGCAGCACCCCGGGGGTCAGCATCCGCCGGGCGCCCAGCCCGCAGTGGTACCACTTCACCTTCAACGGGGCACCCGGGTCCATCCTCGCCGACAAGGACCTGCGACTGGCGATCGCCAAGGGGATCGACCGCCAGGCCATCGCCAATATCAGCCAGCGCGGGCTGGCCGACAATCCGGTACCGCTGAACAACCACATCTTCGTGGCCGGCCAGGAGGGCTATCAGGACAACAGCGGGATCGTCGCGTTCGACCCGGAGAAGGCCAAGGCCGAACTCGATGCGCTGGGCTGGAAACTGCCGGAAGGCGGTCAGTTTCGGGAGAAGGACGGCAAGCGCCTGGTCATCCGCGACGTGCTCTACGACGCGCAGAGCACCAAGCAGATCGCCCAGATCGCCCAGAACGGGTTGGCGCAGATCGGCGTCGAGCTCAAGATCGAGGCCAAACCCGGCAACGGCTTCTTCACCGACTGGATCATTCCGGGCAATTTCGACCTCGCCCAATTCGCCTGGGGCGGTGACGCCTTCTCGCTGTGCTGTATGAATCAGATCTACACCACCAACGCCGAAAGCAACTTCGGCAAGATCAGCAGCCCCGAGATCGACGCCAAGGTCGAACAGACCTTCAACGAACTCGACGCCGCGAAGGCCCGGACCCTGGCCAATGAACTCGACAAGCTGATCTGGGCCGAGGGATTCAGCCTGCCGCTGCTGCAGACCCCGGGCAACGTCGCCGTGCGCAGCAACCTGGCCAACTACGGACCGGCAGGCATCGGCGACCTCGACTACACCAAGATCGGTTTCATGAAGTAGCGGCGCCCCGGCGCCGATCTTTGGTTCCGGCTGATCGAAAGCGGTGTGCCAGGATCCGGCGGCCCGGTACAACGTTGGCCATGACAATCGCCGAGAACCCGACACGCATCCGGCCCGGCACCCCGCAGTGGGCGGATCTGCTGGCCCGGATCGCCGCGGACGCCAAGGACCGAGATCTCAACGACGAGAATCCCTTCGACCAGGTCAGCGCCCTCAAACGGGCCGGATTCGGCGCGCTTCGGCTGCCCGAATCATCCGGCGGGGCCGGTTTTACCGTGCCGCAACTGTTCTCGGCGGTGATCGACGTGGCCCACGCCGATCCGATCGTGGCCCACATCTTCCGGACCCATTTCTGGTTCACCGAGGAACGGCTGCGCACGGCCGACGAACCGGTCTCGGGGCGCTGGCTCGGTGAGATCGCCGCGGGCCGGATCTTCGGCAACGCGTTCAGCGAGAAGGGTGCGTTGGCGGTCGGGAGCCTGGTATTCAACACCAGGCTGACCGCCGACGGCGACGGTTTCCGGCTCACCGGTGAGAAGTTCTACAGCACCGGGACACTGTTCTCCGATCATCTGACGGTGACCGCCACCACCGACCACGACTCGGTGGCCACGGTCGTGGTGCCCGCCGACCGCGACGGGGTGCGCCTGGTCGACGATTGGGACGGGTTCGGCCAACGCCGCACCGGCACGGGTACCACGGTGTTCACCGATGTGGCGGTCGCGGCCGACGAGGTGCTGTCGGATACCCCTTATCACGCCGCGCCGGTGCCGACCGTGCAGTACGCCTCGCTGCAGCTGTACATCCACGCCGTGGTCGCAGGCATCCTGGCCAATGTGGTGGACGACGGGGTCGCGCTGCTGCGATCCAGGGAGCGCAGCTTCAGCCACGCCCTGGCCGAGCGGCCGACCGACGATCCGCTGCTGCAGCGCCAGCTCGGCGTGCTGGCCAGCACCGCCTCGGTGGCGCGGGCGGCCGTGCTCGACGCGGCCGAGGCGATCGGCGCCGCAACCGATTCCGCGGCCGCTTCCGGGGTGCCGGATGCGCGGCTCGCCGAGGAGGCTCAACTGCGGGTGGCCAAGGTCAAGATTCATCTCGACGATGTCGCGCCGGAGGCCGCCACCCGGCTGCTCGAACTCGGCGGGGCCAGCGCGGCGAGCCGGCGGCGCAACCTGGACCGGCACTGGCGCAATATCCGCACCATCACCCTGCACAATCCGGTCGCGTACAAGGCCCGGGTGATCGGGCAGAACCTGTTGCACGGCACGCCGTTACCGGCTAACGCCTATTTCTGAGCGAAGTGTGCACCCGCCGCGACGGTGGGCGTTGCGGCAGGGGCGGGAATCGCCGCACCGGTGTCGGCGTCGAAGAAGTAGGTCCGGTCCGGCGGCATGACGAGCCCGATCCGCGCACCGGAGTCCAACTCGGTGTCGGCGGGCGCCTGCACGATCACCCGGGTCGGCTCGGCCTCGGTGTCGGCGTCGGCGTCGACCAGCGCGGTCACCAGCACGTGGCTGCCCAGAGGTTCGACGAAGTCGACGCGGGCGGGCACCATATCGGGCCCGCACCGGTCGTGCAGCCGAAGATGTTCCGGGCGCGCGCCGACGGTGACCGCACCGTCCTCGGCGTCCGCCTGGCCCACCTCGGCACCGCCGATGTGCAGGCTCCCCGACCGGACGACGGCGGGTATCAGGTTCATCGGCGGGCTGCCCATGAAGGCCGCGACGAACGTGTTCGCCGGGCGGTTGTAGATGTCGTCGGTGGTCCCGATCTGCTGCACCTCGCCCTCGGACATCACGCACAGCCGGTCCCCGAGCGTCATCGCCTCCACCTGATCGTGGGTCACGTAGATCGACGTGACCGGGACTTCGCGGTGCAGGCGCTTGAGGTCGCCGCGAACCTGGTTGCGCAGCTTGGCATCCAGATTCGACAACGGTTCGTCGAGCAGGAACGCCTGCGGTTCGCGGACCAGCGCACGCCCCATCGCGACCCGCTGCCGCTGTCCGCCGGACAGCTGGCCGGGTTTGCGGTCCAGCAGTTCGGTGATCTGCAGCAGTTCGGCGGTTTCGCGGACCCGCCGTTCGATCTCGGACCGCGGGGTCCGCCGCTGCCGCAGGCCGTAGGCCAGGTTGCGGTACACCGACATATGCGGATACAGCGCGTAGTTCTGGAACACCATCGCGATATCGCGCTGACCAGGGGCCAGGTCGTTGACCACGGTGCCGCCGATCCGGATCTCCCCCGACGTGGGCTTGTCGAGGCCGGCCAGCATGCGCAGGGCCGTGCTCTTTCCACAGCCCGACGGCCCGACCAGGATCAGGAACTCCCCGTCGGACACCGTGAGGTTGAGGCCTTTGAGTGCCAGCACTCCTCCGGGGTACCGACGCGTGACGTCACGGAACTCTACTTCTGCCAACGTTCAGCCCTTCAGTCCGGTACTTGCCACCGATTGCACGAAATACCGCTGCGCCCCGACGAACACCAACAGCATCGGCAACAGGCTCATCACATTCGCCGCCATCAACAGCGGCCACTTCACCCGGTGCGCGCCCTGGAAGTAGCTGAGCCCCAACGGAATCGTCATCTGGTCCTCCGAGGTGATCACGATCAGCGGCCACAGGAAGTCGTTCCACGAGGTGAGCACCGTCAACGCCGCGAGCGTCGACAACGCCGGCAGCGACAGCGGCAGCACGATCTTGAACAGCACGCCGAGCCGCGACGTGCCGTCCACCCGGGCCGCCTCCTCGAGCTCCACCGGGACGGTCTGAAAGAACTGGCGCAGGAAGAAGATTCCGAACGCGGTGGCCAGGTTGGGCAGCATCAGGGCCCCGATGTGGTCGATCCCCAGACCGGCCCACACATTGTCGCCGAACCATTTGACGATCAGGAACACCGGGATCATCGTCACCTGGAACGGCACCATCAGGGTGGCCATCAACGTCACGAACAGGGCCCCGCGACCCAGAAACCGGATCCGGGCGAACGCATAGCCGGCGAGGCTGCAGACGATGAGGTTGCTGATCAGCACCACCGTGGTCACCAGGACGCTGTTGAGGAAGAAGTGCCCGAACGGTGCCGCGGCCCATGCCTCGCTGTAGTTCTCGAACCGCGGACGTTCGGGCAGCAGCACCGGCGGGAACCGGTTGGCCTCACCTTCGGTCTCCAGCGAGGTGATCAGCATCCACAGCAGCGGGACGGTCAGCAGGAAGGTCAGCGGGATGAGCACCAGATGCCATGGGGAGAACGGAAGCCTGAACGTCTTCCGCCTCGGTGGGTCCGATGGCGCCGCTGTCGCGGGCGCTTGGGAGTTGCGGACTTCGGTGGTGGTCATGAGGTGTGCACATGCTTACGGGCGATGCGGAACTGGACCGCGGTGATGATCAGGATGACGACGAACAGCGCGTAGGCCATCGCCGCGGCGTATCCGGCGTCGAACTGTACGAACGCCCGGTCCCACAGGTAGTACACGATGACGGTGGTGGACCGCAGCGGCCCACCCCGGGTGGTGGCGTACACCTCGTCGAACAGTTGCAGGGCGTTGATCGTCAGCCAGACGATGAGGAACAGATTCGCCGGGCCGAGCAGCGGCACCGTGATGGTGCGGAACCGGGTGAACGCGCTCGCCCCGTCGATCGCCGCGGCCTCGTGCAGCTCGGCCGGAACACCTTGCAGGGCGGCGAGATACACGATGACCGAGAACCCGGTCCAGCCCCAGATCGTCATCGCGACGATCACGTAGAGGGCCTGTGACGGCGAGGCCAGGAACGGTTGCGACGGTGCGCCGACGGCCCCGAGCGCCGCGTTGACCAGGCCGTAGTCCCGGTCGGTCAGCCACAGGAAGATGATGCCCTGGGAGATGGTCGAGACCGCCATGGTGATGTAGGCCGCGGTGCGGTACACCGAGATGAACCGCACCGACCGGTGCAGCGCCGCGGCCACGAACAGGCCCACCAGCATCGTGCCTGGCACGAACAGCGCGGTGTAGATGATGGTGTGCTTGATCGCGTCGACGAAGACCGGGTCCTGCGCCAGCTTGCGGTAATTGTCCAGACCGACCCACGGAGTCTCCGGCGTGAGCAGATCCGAATGCTGGAACGAGAGCATCAGCGACATCAGCACCGGCAGCAGGCCGAACACACCGATCAGCACGGCGGCCGGACTGACCAGCGCCCAGCCCGCCACGCTCTCCGAGCGACCGGACCGCAGCGTAACCACCGGACTATTTCCCGGCCAGGGCCGCGTCGGTGGCCTGCGCCGCGGAATCCAGTGCGGCGGCGGGCTGTTCCTTACCGAGCATGACCGATACGATCGACTGCCCCAGGGCTTCCGAGATCGCCGGATACTGCTCGACCGCGGGCCGCACCTTCTTCACGTTGGCCAGATTCTCCACGAATACCGCACTTCCGGGCAGCTTTTCGTCGAGCTGGTCACGGAACGCCTGGTCCTGGCCGACCGAGAGCCGGGTGGGAAGATCGCCGGTCGCCAACGAGAACGTCCTGACCTGCTCGGGCGCGGTCAGCCATTTGACGAAGTCGGTCGCGGCCTGTTTGCGCTGGTCGCCGTTGTTGAACACGACCCAGTTGTCCGGGCCCGAAATCGTCTGGTGGGCGCCGGCCGAGCCGGCGAAGCTGGGCATCACCTGCACTCCGTAGTCGATATCGGACACCTGGCTCAGATCCCACGGGCCGGTGACCAACATGGCCACCTTGCCGCTGTTCATCAGCTTGGGGCCGTTCTCGTTGGTCGTGTCGAGATAGAGCGATTTGTCGTCGACCGCCATCTTTTGCAGCACGGTCAGGGCTTTGACCCCGGCGTCGGAGTTGAACGCGGCGTGTTCGTTGTCGGCGGACAGGATGTCACCGCCGGCCTCCCACAGCATCGGGACGTAGTGCCACACCGTGTCCTCGCTGCCGTCGGCCGGGATGAGCCAGCCGTACTGCCCCTTCGACGGATCGGTCAGTTTGGCGGCGGCCGAGCGGAAATCGTCCCAGGTCCAGCTCGCCGTCGGAGGTGCGACGCCGGCGTCGGCGAACAGCTTCTTGTTGTAGACGATGGCGAGGTTGTCCACCAGCGCGGGCACACCCACGACCTTGTCCCCGACCGTCGCGGCCTCGCGTTCGGCCGGATAGAAATCGTCCCAGTTCCAGTCGGGTTCGGAGACCACCTCCGACATGTCGACGACCTGCGGGATCTTGGCGATATTGGGCGACCACGACCCGAACATGTAGGCGACGTCGGGGGCGCTGCCGCCGCGCACCGCGGTCAGCACCTTCTGCAACACCAGGTCGTTGCTGGAGTACAGCTCGTTGACCTTGACGTCGGGATGTTCCTTGTTGTACTGGGCGATCAGGCTTTTGAAGGCCTCCCCCTCGGTGTCCTGATAGCCGTGCCAGACCGCGATCTCGACCGGGCCCGATGACGACGAGCCGCCGCCACCGCACGCGGTGAGCACCCCGAGCAGGGCGGCGATCATGGCGATGCACAGCCGGCGTCGAATCATCGTGAACACTCCTTTGTCGGTTCTCACAGCGTCGGCTTCTGGCGCAGCGGTTCGGGCAGCAGGTCGCCGTGCGCGGTCGTCAACTCGTCGCACAGTTCCCAGATCTGGTCCACGGTCAGGGTGGCCGCGGTGTTGGGATCGACCATGGCCGCCGCCCGGACCAGTCGCGGGTCCCCGTCGACGGCGGCCCGCACCGCCACGTCGACGGGCCCGAGGAAGTTCCGGTTCAGCGCGGCGCACTGCGGGGGCAGATCCCCCACCCGCATCGGGTGTGCCCCCAGCGCGTCGAGCGTGGTGGGGACCTCGACCGCCACACCGTCCGGAAGGTTGGTGATCAACCCCTGGTTGGCGACGTTGGCGGAGATCACCCGCGTCGTCCCGGTCTCCAGCGAGTGGATCACCTGCGGTGCGTATTCGGTGGACCCGGTGTCGATCGGCAGCGTCTTGTCCGATGTCGCGGCGTCGGCCAATTCGTTTCGCACCCGGTCGTATTCGGCCAGGTTGGCCGCGCTGATCGAGACGTACTCGCCGATGTTGACCCGCAGCCGGCCGACCTCGTCGGGATGGCGCAGATACCAGGGAACGTACTCGCTGGAGTGCTCGCTGGTCTCGGTCGGGTAGTACCCGAGACGCCGGTACATGTCGACCCGCACCCGGCGCCGCAGTTCCGGGTCGGCGGCGATGACCTCATCCAGCCGCGGGTACAGGTCCTGGCCGTCGCGCTCCCAGCGCAGCACCCAGGCCTGGTGGTTGACACCCGCCGACCAGTAGGACACCTCGTCGTAGGGCACGTCGATGAGTTCACACAGCCCCACCATGGTCCAGTACACCGAATGGCACAGCCCGAGCACCTTCAGCCGCGGGGCGACCCGGTGCAGGAAGGTGACGTTCATCGCCATCGGGTTGGTGTAGTTGAGCAGCCAGGCGTCCGGGCACACCTGTTCCATATCGCGGGCGATGCCGGCCAGGACGGGAAAAGTCCTCAGCCCGCGGAAGATTCCGCCGATACCGATGGTGTCGCCGATGGTCTGGTTCAGCCCGTAGCGCGCCGGGATCTCGAAGTCGCGCACCGTGGCCTCGTGCATGCCGACCTGGATGACGTTGATGACGTAGTCGGCGCCGTCGAGCGCACGACGCCGGTCGGTGGTGGCGACCACATCCGGCGCTGCCCCGGCCGCCCGCGCGGTAGCACGGGCGATGGCCTCGGCGGTCTCCAGACGTTGGACGTCGATGTCGTGCAGCACAATCCGGATCGACCCCAGCTCGGCGAACGAGAGGATGTCGCCGAGCAGTTCGCGGGTGAACTCGACGCTGCCCGCTCCGATGATGACGACTGTTGGTTTCACGTCCGGCTCCTCGGTTGTGCGGTCACGGGTGCGGATGCGGCCGCCGTCGGTGCCTCACCGCGTTTCTCGTCGCTGTAGACCATCAGGGTGGAGCCCACCAGGGCCAGCACGATGCCGACGGCCCCGTACGGGGTGGGCAGGGTTTGATACGCGACGAGCGAGACGACGATGGTGAGCGCCGGCGCCAGCGCATTGGTGGTGGGCGCGACGATGGTGGCCTTGCCCCGGCTCAGCGCCATCACCAGGAACAGCGCGCCGACCGCGTTGAGCAGCTGGGTCCCCGCGGTCAGGACCGGTGCCTGCCAGGGGAATCCGGTGGGTATGCCGCCCATCGAGATCACCGCGACCGGGATCAGGATGATCGCGCTGATCGCCATCCAGCCGAAGGTGGTGGCCTCGTTGACACCGATCGTCGCGGTCTTGCGCATGAAGTAAGCCTGCACGCCCCAGGCCACGCAGATCAGGATCGCCAGCGGCAGCCAGGGACCCGACGAGCCGTCGGATTCACCGCCGGTGATGCTGAACAGCACGATGGCGGCCAGTGCCGCGACAAGGCCGACCGCGGCCAGTGCGCCGACCCGCTCGCGCAGCAGGATCATCGCCATCACGACGGTGATGGCCGGCGAGATGGACACGATCGGGAAGATGAGATAGGCGGGCCCCATGGTGAGCGCCTGGAACAGCAGCAGCTGTCCGCCCGCCCCGGTCAGACCGATCAGCAGGCCGTAGACCGCGGCCCGCGGCCGACGGTCGAAACGTTGGCCCCGCAGGGCGAACGCCGCGGGAATGATCATGGTCAGCGCCCAGATGCTGTAGATCATCTCGTCGGGGTAGCCGTACCAGTTGGCGGGCAGTGCGGAGAACGCCCCCCACACCCCCCAGAACAGGATCAGCAGGGTGGCGTAGAAGATCCAGCTGCGCGGATGGGCCTTCGGGGCGGTCGGTGCGGAGGCGGTTGCGTCGGTCATGGTGTGCTCAGTTCGTTCGGATCAGCGTGGGGTGGTGGTGAGTTGGTGCAACGAGCCCGGGCTCAGCGGATGGCCGCTGTGTTTGGCGGCGTAGAGGGCCGCGCCCAGCGCCGGGTCGAGCAGCGGAGGTTGCAGGTCGTACTTGGCCGCCTGCTGCTGCAGCGCTTCGGTGAACATCCGCAGAAAGCCCTCGTCGGAGAACATTCCGCCGGAATATGACACCGGCACCGTTTCGTGTTCGGTGAATCCGATCAGCGTCCGAGTGGTTTCGATCAGCCCGACGAGTTCGGCCACCGCGGTCGACAGGATCCGCATCGCCGCGTCGTCACCGGCGCGCGCCGCCTCGCAGACCGTGGTCGACAGTGCGGCGATGGAACTGCGGTTGCCCGACCAGCGGTCGATCACCAGGCTGACGACGTCGAGGTCGGCACCGAGGCCCAGGCGCTGCCTGAGCAGCGGGTGCAGCGGACCGCGGGCGAGCCTGCCGTCGCTCATCCGGCTGAACGCGTTGAGTCCCTGCGCGGCAACCCAGTACGCCGAGCCCTCGTCGCCGAACAGTTCACCCCAGCCGCCGACCCGGTGCCCGACGCCGCGGCGCTCGCCGTAGGTCATCGAACCGGTGCCGCTGATGACGTTGATGCCGTCCTCACCGGCCAGCGACCCGGCCCAGCCGCACACCATATCGTTGCCGCAGCGGTAACGGCCGTGGCCGAGTACCCGCGCGGGCACGGCGTCGAGGCGTTCGATGTCGGCGCTGGCCTCGCCGTAGCCGGGGATGCCGAAGAAGGCCGCCTCGATACCGGACGTTTCGATGCCTGCCTGCCGACAGATATCGGTAACACCCTGGGCCAGAACGCGTTCCACGATGTCGAAGCCGTCGCGGTCGGGCAAATCCGGTTGCGCGGAACTGTTGAAGTAGTACGAGGTGGGTGCCGTCGCGCGGGCCAGGATGTGGCCCCCGTCGTCGATGAGGGCGAACGCGGTCTTCGAACCGCCGCCGTCGACACCCAGATAACAGGCCATGCCGGTCACCGCGCCATCGACGGGTCGGTGGCGCTCATCGGGTAGATGGTGACACCCTTGACGATGCGGCTGACCTCACCGGACGGGAACGGATTATCCGGTGTCTTGGCGTATTCCAGCGAGGTGAACAATGCCAGGTACTGCGCGAACACCAGGTAGGGCAGGGCGGTCGCGGCGTCGTCGAGACCGTCGAGACCGGGCAGCACCACCGCCGCCCCCAACGCGGCCGGGATCGGCTCGGGGCTGATCACCGTCACGGCGTCCGGACCGAGCTGGGCGCGCAGCTCGGCGATGATGTCGAAGTCGTAGCGGCGGGTGTAGGGATCGGTCGAGACGTACACCACGACCAGGGTGTCACCGTCGAGCACCGACTTGGGCCCGTGCCGAAACCCCAGCGGGGAGTCGAAATAGGTCGTGACCTCACCGGCGGTGAGCTCGAGCAGTTTGAGCGCCGATTCCCGCGCCAGCCCGGCCAGCGGCCCACTGCCGAGGTAGACGAATCGTTGTCGCTTGGCCCGGGCCAGGGTCCGGACGTCGGGCTGCAGGCCCACGACGTACTCGGCGGCACGCGCCAGCTCCGCCACGTCCGCAGACCGCAGCGGGCCCAGCATCAGCAGGCACGACAGCAGCATCGAGGTGAGGCTGGACGTCATCGCGAATCCGGTGTCGTTGGTGCGCTCCGGCATGTAGACGACCCGCGAGTTCGGCCTGCCGTCGTGGGCACGGCCCAGCCGGCCGTCGCGGTCGCAGGTGTAGATCAGATGCCAGACGTCGGTGACGAGCTCATCGGCCAGTGCCGTGGTTGCCAGGCTCTCCGGGCTGTTGCCCGACCGGCCGAAGGACACCATCAGCGTCGGGGTGTCCGGCTCAAGGTGGTCCAGCGGGCCGGCGACGATATCGGTCGTCGCTATCGCGTCGACCCGGCGGTTCAGGTGGCGTCGCAGTGCCGGCGCCGCGATTTCGCCGGCGAACGCCGAGCTGCCCGCGCCGGTGAGGATGACCCGCAGGTCCGGACGTTCGGTGAGGGCACGCAGGAATTCGGCGATGCCGTCATCGGGGCGGCCGGCGACCTCACGCCAGGCGTCCGGCTGCTGGCCGATCTCGAGAATCGTCGCGCCGCCGTCCTTTTGAGCGGGTATGCGGGAACTGGTCAATTGGCACCTCCAGTGGTCTGTGCGGCACGGCAGGCGCCGGCGTATGGCCGTAGGGCGTCGCGTATTCGGTCGATCACCAGCGAATACGCGTCGGGTTTCACGTCACCGGCCCGGACCCGCTCGTACTGCGCGGGTAGGAACTGGCTGATCAGCGGCATCGGGATGCCGGTGCGGTCGAGGTTGGCCAACAGGGTGCGCCGGGCGGCCTCGACCTCGTCGTCGGCCCAGTAGTAGCGCAGCCGGTCGCTGTAGCTGTAGCGGCGGGCCGTGCGCTGGGTGGCCGGGTCACCCTCGTAGTAGCTCTGCCAGTATCCGGGCTCAGCCAGCATCCTGCGCTCGACGACGTCGGGGAGCCCGGATCGGGCCTGCGGCGCGACCAGCTCGGCCTCCACGAGGCTCAGCGCGAAGAGCGCCTCGCGCATGGCGAAGGTGAGTCCGGGCCCGACTTTGAGGATGGCCCAATGGTCCTCCACCAGCTCGCGCAGCTGGGCCGGTCGCTGATAGTCGGTGGAATGGGCCTCGAAGACCAGGTTGTCCTCGGTGTCGAGGACTTGACGCAATTCGACGGTCGCCTCACGCCGATAGTCGATGACGTTGAGATGGTCGAACTCGACGCCGGGCTGGACCACCAGGGCGATGACCCGCGGCCACACGTGCGCCAGATCGGCCGCGGCGAGCGCGGCCCGGTGCGCCTCGATGGTCCGGCGGGCCCGCGCGGCCGGGGTCGGGGTGAGCTGACTCAGCGTTTCGTGGGCTCCCCCGGGCACCGGCACCTCGGTGCCGATCACGTACACCGGGCCGTCGAGACCCGTTCGGCGCGTGGTGTCTTCGGCGACCCGCAGCAGCCGCGCGGTGCGGCTCGCGACCACCTCGTCGGAGAGCACCGCCGGGTCGTCGGCGCAGGACATGCTGCAGTCGAGGTGGATCTTGCGGTACCCGGCCTCGACGTAGGCGGCGATCAGCACCTCGGCTTCGGCCATCGCGGACTCCGCGGGTTGGCCCTGCCAGCGGTTGGGCCCCAGGTGATCGCCACCCAGCACGACCCGGTCGCGGGCCAGGCCGTTCTCGTCGGCGATGCCCAGCACCAGGTCGCGGAACCCGGCGGGCCGCAGGCCGGTGTAGCCGCCGTACTGGTCGACCTGGTTGGAGGTGGCCTCGATGAGCACGAAGCCGTCATCGGCCGCGGCCTGCACCATGGCCGCGGCCAGCACCATCGGATGCGCCGAGCACACCGAGTAGACCCCCACCGGCACGCCAGCCTTGTGCAGCCGGATGGTCTCGGAGATCGGGCCGACCGAGCGCGAGACACAGGGGGAGGTCGTATCGGACATGCGTAGATCATGAGAAGCTCGCTCAAAGCGCGCAATCCCCTTCCGCGAAACGATCAGTAAAACTGATCGTCGCTACCAACGAACCAGGAGCAGCCGGCAATGTCGCTCAAGCGCACTGATCGCATGCGCGAGGTGCTCTCGCTACTGCGTGACCGCGGTGAAGTCGCCTCCCAGGTGCTCTGCGCCGAGTTGCGGGTGTCGGCCGCGACGCTGCGCCGCGATCTCAGCGACCTTGAGGACCAGGGCCTGCTGGTGCGCACCCACGGAGGCGCCAGGGCGCTCGACCCGAGCAGCAGCGAGATCCCGGTGCGGCTTCGCGATCACCGGATGGTGGCCATCAAACGACGGATCGCTCAGCACGCCGCCGCGTTGGTGCCCGCCGGGCAACAGGCGGTGGCGCTCACCGGCGGTATCACCACCGGCGAGGTCGCCAGGGCGTTGAAGGGGCGGCCGCAGATGACGATCGTCACCAACTCGCTGACCATCGCCGTCGACTGCGCCGTCGACGCGCACATGAAGGTGATCATGACCGGCGGCCTGGTGCGGGCCAATTCCCTTGAGGCCGTTGGACCGATGTCCGAGCACGCGTTCCAGGTCATCACCGTCGGCACCGCGGTCCTCGGGGCCGACGGGATGTCGGCCGAGGTCGGCGCGACCACATTCGACGAGGCCGAGGCGCGCACCGCGATCGCCATGGCCGCCAACGCGCAACGCGTCGTCGTCGCCGTCGACGGATCGAAGATCGGCAAGGTGACATTGGCGAAGATGGTGCCGCTCAACCAGATCGACCATCTGGTGACCGACTCGACCGCCGACCCGCAACAGCTGAGTTCGATCATGGCCGCCGGGGTGCAGGTGCATATCGTCGACGGGGGCGACGGCTGAGCCGGGTTCCTCAGGGGCCGCTCAGCAGGGTGGATTCACGAGCGACCAGTGTCGGGCTGAGTCTGATCGAACTCATCTGGCGGCCGTCGAGGCGCTCGAGCAGCATCTCGGTGCTCAATCTGCCCATGTCGTCGAGCGGCGACCGGATCGAGGACAACGGAACCGACAGCTGCGCCGACACCGGAACGTCGTTGTATCCGAGCACTGCGACGTCGCGGCCCAGTTCGAGGTCGAGTCCGCGCAGCGCTCCGATGGCCCCGATCGCGGTGAAATCGTTGACCGCGAACACGGCGGTCGGCCGGGGCGTGAGCGAGAGCAACGCCTCGGCGGCGGAGCGTCCGCTGTCGACGTCGAACGCGGAATCCACGACGTAGCGGGCCGGGATGTCGATCCCCGCCTGCGCGTACCGTCCGACAAATCCGCTGCGGCGTTCCCGGCCGGTGCTCGTGAGCGGGTCGCCGGCGATCACGCCGACGACCGAATGGCCCAGTTCGAGAAAGTGCTCGGCGGCCAGTCGCCCACCTTCGAGGTCGTCGGTCGTGACGGATGGATGGCGCCCGCCGCGGCGCATGACCAGAACGAACGGCACGCCCGAGACCACAAGGTGATCGGCGAGGGTGCCGCCATCGGTGAGATCGCCGACGATCAATCCATCCACCCGACGCGAGAGCAGACCGTCCAGCCGCATGCGTTGCACCGCCGGGTCATCGCGGGTATTCGCCACCACGGTGTTGTATCCGGCCGCACGTGCGGTGTCGTCGATCGACTCGTAGATCTGCGCGAGCACCACGTCGGTGAGCCGGGGAACCAGGACACCGATCATCCGGGTCCGTCCGGTTCGCAGCGAAGCACCGGTGATGTCCCGGAAATAGCCCAACTCGTCGGCGATTCCGCGAACCCGTGCGACGGTGCGCTTGCTGACCCCGACCGGGTCGTCGCTGAGTGCCCGCGAGACCGTGGACGGGTGGACCCCCGCGCGCGTCGCCACCGTCGACAATGTCACGCGAGACGCGGCGACGGTACCGTCCATCATCGATGTGCCCGGCGAATCAGGCGCAGCTCAGGGCGGCCGATTTGCGAACGGCGGGCAGCACCCGCAGCGCGAACCGCTCCATGGATCGGTCCGCGCTCACCCGGTCCAGACCCGGGGCGTGGAAGGCGATATCGAGTCCGTCGAGGTCGCATACCGCCGCGGATCCGTGGAGTTCTCTGGCCACCGTTTCGGGTCCGCCGACGATCCACCCGAGTTCGGCGGTGATCTGTTCGTAGGTCATCGGCCCCGCCTCCTCGACGACTCTGCGCCATTGCGGGGACGGAGGGGTGAAATTGCTCCAGAACCGCATGACCGCGGGTTCGGCGAGATCTCTCGCCTCGGTGTCGTCGGTTCCCACGAACACCATCCGGACCGCGCGCACCGGTCCGCGTCCGCCCGCTCGCCGGAAGCTGACGGCCAGGTCGGCCTGCCGGGCGCCACCGAACAGTCCTGCGAAGTAACCGAATCCGCGCCGCGCGGCCAGTTCGATGGTCTGTGGGTCGATGGATGCCAGGTGAATCCGATCGGTCAGATCCCGAATCTGTATTCCCATCCCGTCCGGCACCGCGATCCGGCTCCCCGCGAGAATGTCGGCCACCTCCCCGACGCGGGTCCGCAGGAGTTCCCTGCGCAGGTCGCGTGCCCCATTCCGGTGGCAGGCGCTCGGCATACCCGCACCGAATCCGAACTGGGCCCGCCCGCGGGTGAGAGCATCCAGGGTGAGCATCTCCTCGACCAGCGTCGCCGCATCGACGTCGACGGCCAGCCGCACCGCCGATCCCAGACCGATGGTGCGGGTGCGGGCAGCGGCGTTGGCGATCAGCAACTGCGGAGCCGCCACCCGGCCCCAGATGTTGCCGAACGAATGCCCGTGTTGTTCGGTGTACCAGGCGATATCGAAGCCCAGTGCATCCGCGCGCTCGGTGGATTCGAGGATCTCGTCGAGCACGGCCGCATCCGACCGGTCCGCGGTCGCCCATCCGTGGAAGAAGACGCCGACACTCGGTGGCCCGACCCTGGTCATCAGATCTTCCCGAGCGCCTCAAGCACCCGCTCCGGGGTCAGCGGGAGGTCCTTGATGTGCACACCGATGGCATTCGCCACGGCGTTCACCACAGCGCCCGCACCGTCGTTGTTGGCGGCTTCGCCGATCCCCTTGGCGCCGAACGGGCCCGAGTCTTCGTGCGTGGCGGCGAAGAAGACGTCGAAATCCCGGCAGATGTCGCGGGAGGTGAAGATCTTGTAGTTCAGGAAATCGGCGTTGAGTGTGCGTCCGGTTTCGCGGTCGACCTGGACCTCCTCGAGGAGCGCGTAGCCGAATGCCTGGGCGGCGCCACCGTGGATCTGCCCCTCCACCAGAACCGGATTGATCACCTGTCCCACATCGGATCCCGCCACCACCTTGTCGATGGAGACGTGCCCGGTCTCGGTGTCGACCGAAACCTCGATGAACTTGCAGGTGAAATGCGATGCCGTCGTGACGGCCCGGCGGCTCTCCTCGGCCATGATGGTGCCCCACTGACGCATCTGCGCGGTGCGGGTGATCTCCATGATGCTGACGGAGGACTGGGGTGCACCGGAGGCCGCCGGACCCCTCAGATGTGCTCGCCCACCGGCCAGGACGATGTCGTCCGGGTCGGCTTCCAGAATGCGCCCGGCCATCTGGCACAGAATCGTCCGGACCTTCTCCGCGCACAGTTTCGCGACCATCCCCGACACGTACGTGCTACGGCTGGCGTGGGTGACCACGTCGTATGGCGAGGAATCCGTGTCGGTCGTATTGACGACGATGTCCTCGACGCGCAGACCGAGGACCTCGGCGACGATCTGGGCGTGCCCCATGAGATTGCCGGTGCCCATATCGATCAACGCCGTCGTGAGGCTGGCCGTGCCGTCCTCGTTCATCTTGATGATGCTGCCGGCGTATTCGAGGATGTCCGACACCTCGTTGGCCTGGCCACAACCGGACGTGTGAAACGCACGCCCCATTCCGATTCCCTTGAGGATCTTCTGGTCCTTCGGTTGTGTCGCCAACTCGGCGCGGCGATGCCAGCCGATCCGGCGCGCCCCTTCGGTCAGGATCTCCTCGACACCGCAACTCTTGATGTAGTCGACGACGTTGGGCCCCTGAGCGAAGTAGGCGTCTCCTTCGCGAATGTAGTTGCGCAGTCTCAGCTCGACCGGATCGATGCCCAGTTTGTCGGCCAGCAGGTCCATATGGGACTCCACCGGAACGTTGGCCTGGGGGTTGCCGAAACCCCGGAAGCCGGCCGCCGGCGGCGTATTGGTGTAGATGACATGGCCGGTGAAGTCCTGATTCGGGACCCGGTACATGGACATGAACCACCCGCCCATGCATTTGGTGACCCACTCCCCCGAGCAGGCGTAGGCGCCGGTATCGACGTGTGCGGTCATCCGGTGGGCAACCAGGGTGCCGTCCCGTTTGGCGCCGGTCCGCAGCGTCACCGTCGCGGGATGCCGACTGGTCGACATCATGTCCTCCTCCCGGGTCAGCTGCAGCCGGACCGGCTGACCCGCCTTCATGGCCAGCAGGGCCGCGATGGGCTCGTCGACATTCATGTCCAGCCGGGCGCCGAACGCGCCACCCAGGAACACTTGATGAACGTTGATCCGGCTGAAGGGGATACCGAGTGCGCGCGCAAGGTTATGGCGCAGGCCGTGGATCGATTGCGTGGTACACCACACGTCGAGACGCCCGTCGGGCAACGGGTCGACCACGATGCACCGTCGCTCCATGGGGCTCTGCTGCTGTTTGGGCACCGTGAAGGTGTTCTCGATGATGACGTCGGCCTGCGCGAAACCCCGCTCCACATCACCGACCCCCATCTTCACCGTGCGCAAGATGTTGCCCGCCAGGTCATCTCGGTCATCACCCCAGAACACGGTGCTGTGCAGCTGAGGAGCGCCGGGCTCGATCGCCTTCATCGGGTCAAGGGCGGCGGGCAACTTCCGGTACTCGACCTCGATGGCGGCCACGGCCCTCGCCGCGACCTCAGCGCTGGTGGCGGCGACGGCGGCCACCACGTCACCGACGTAGCGGGCCTTGTCTGGGATGACGAAGTTGTCCCGCGGCATGTACTCCGGGGGCAGCGCGAATTCACGACCGTACGGGTGCGGCGGGGCATCCTCGTGCGTGATGATCGCCTTCACGCCGGGAATCGCCAACGCCCCGGTGGTGTCGATCCGGACGATCTCGGCGTGCGGATGCGGGCTGCGCAGGATCTTGATATCGAGCATTCTGGGCAGCCGGATATCCCCGACGAACTTCAGTTGGCCGGTGGCCTTGTGCATGGCGTCGAACTTCGGAACGCGCCTGCCGATGTTCTGGTATTCGGCGGATACGGGCATCGTCTCGGTCACCGTGATTCCTTCCGCGTCTTCGCCGCCTGGGCAAGGGCGTCGATCAACTTCACATAACCCGTACAGCGGCACAGGTTTCCGGCCAGTTCCTCGGCGATGATCTCGGCATCGGCGTCCGGGTGTTCCCGGAAGACGGCGTCACAGGCCATGAGTGCACCGGGCGTGCAATATCCGCACTGCACACCGCCGCCGTCGACCAGGGCCTGTTGCATCGGGTGCGCGACACCGTTGCGCGACAACCCCTCGACGGTGGATACCTCTTTGCCCTCGGCACGCAGGGAGGGGTACATGCAGGAGTACACCGCCTGTCGGTCGACCTGCACCGTGCAGGTGCCGCAGCCGCCGGTGTCACACCCGCGTTTGGTTCCGGTCAGGTTCAGGCGATCCCGCAGGACGGAGTTCAGGCTCTCGTACGGCCCGACCGCGAGCGCATGGGGTTCTCCGTTGACGACGATGTTGAGCACCCGGGTGACCGGGGCGGACGTGGCAGCGGGTTGACCGGGCCGAGATGCCGTCCCCTGGGCGGAGCGGCGGCGGTCGTTGAAGCGGGTCATCGAATCCTCCTGACAGCGTGTTTCAGAGATCGGGCGACGTAGACCTTGAGCAGGTGGTTACGGAACTTCGCCGAGCCGCGGAAGTCACTGAAGGCACGGACGTCGTCGGCGACGTGAAGCACGGCGCCCTCGATGGTCCGGTCCTCGGCGGGCGCGCCCAGCAACTCGTTCTCGACGGTTCTGGCACGCGTGACCTTCCGGCCGATTCCTCCTCCGAGCGCTATGCGGACCGAGGTGAAACGCCCGGCGTCGACGCTCACCTGCACGCCGATGCTCACCAGAGCCCAATCCACCGAGTTGGACTCGAATTTCTGGAAGGCCCCCGATGAATTGCGGCCCGGCACCGCGAATTCCACCTCGGTGAGGAACTCGCCGAAACGGAGGTCCGGCAGGAAGAAATCGTGGAAGAAGTCCTCGATCGGTATGGTGCGAGCCGCGCGCCCGACACCGTACGTGGTGATCCTCGCATCGAGCGCCACCAACGCCGCGGGCAGGTCGAAGAACGGCAGGCTCGAGCAGATGGACCCACCGACGGTTCCGACATTGCGGATCTGCATGGGCCGGATACCGGCGATCGAGTCGGTGAGGATCGCCAGGGTTGGCTGGTGGTGAGCCGAGATGTATTCCGCCAGTTCGGTGAAGGTGACGGTGGCGCCCAGATGCATGGTCCGGTCCGCTTCGGCGATCTGACGTAGCGGAAGACGGGTGACATCGAGCAGAGTGCGGACGTCTCCCATCGCACGGCGGTACGCCAGCTCGTGCACGGTGGTCCCGCCGGCTATCACACGGGCCCTGTCGCCTTGCTCGGCAAGGGTTGTCAACACCTCGTCCACCGACGTCGGGAAGCGGTAGTCCTCGGGTTGGAACAGCAGTGTCGGCATCGGATCTCCTAGACGACTCGAAGTGCCATGGGGGCGAGCTTGTGCAGCGGTTTGAAGACGGCAGGATGACACTCCTGAACCTTCTCGCCGAGGTACCGGAATCGGGTGGCGTCCGCGGGCGGCCCGTAGACCTCGTATTTCTTGTTCATATAGGACTCGTCGGCGACGCCGGTGTCCAGCATCATCGTCAGAAAGAGCTCGGCGGGCGCCTCGATGATGACATCGGCATCGGCGGCAGGCCCGCGTACGACCCGGGCTCGTCCGTTCTCGACGACGATGTGGAACGCCCGTTCACCCTCCAGGTCGAACTGCAGGGTCTTGTCCCAGCCCTCCAGTAGCGGGGCAACCTCGGGTGTGCGATTGAGGAAGAAGACGAAGAACCTCATGGCCAGTTGGCATTTCACGGTGGTTTGGATCCTTTCGGCGGTTGTCGCCTCGCGGTGTGCGGCCTCGAGGAACTGGCGGCTCGCGGCGGCGCACTCACAGCAGATCGCCTGATGGCCGACGGTGGGATCGCGGTCCATCTCCTGGGCGACATACGAGTGGCCGCAGTGGTGGCAACGGATCCGGGATTCCCAGGCGTCGCCCACCTCCTGGCGCGGGTCGGCGGGCCTGGACAGCGTGAAACTCGCGTCACCCCTGGTCGCCAGTGCGAGGCTGTAGACCACGAACGACACCACTGCGGCGCCCGGCGCGAACCAGGTGAGGCCGATCGGACCTCCCCAGTTGAGCAGGACAACGCCCACAGCGGTGCCGGCCACCCAGGCGATGACCCCCGGCCAATTCACCGTGAGCACCCGGCCGGGCCGGTACTCGACCTCCTCGGGTGGAATGCCCTGGATTTTCGCCCACAGCATGTAGGCGAGGACCGCTCCCACCCATGCGACCGTGATGATCCCGCTGTATTGCAGGGCGATAGACAGTTTGTGCAACAGGTCCTGCAGCATCAACAGGTACACCAGCGCGCCGAGTATCAGTACCCAGACCCAGCGTGGAACGCTCCATGGCAACACCCGACCGACCAGATTCGCCAGATTGCTGGACGCCACGTAGTAATTGGCCGTATTGATCCGGCTCTGGGTGACCCAGATCAGGACCACCGCCCAGACTCCCATCAGCGCGAGCATTCCGTCCACGGCGGACAGTTCGGTCAGCTCGCCGGTGACCAGGTGCTCGGCGAGGAAGATGCCGACCACTGCGTTGACGAACAGCGTGAAGCCGTGGAAGACGGGCCCGAAGGTGAACCATCGGTGGAACCTCAGGTCCTCGACCTTGGCCTGACGGGCGAGGTCTCCGGTGAACATCATCAGCACCCAGACACCCATGTAGAGCGAGAAGCTGTACACCCAGCCAGGTCCAACCACGGTCGAGGCGCCCTGACCACTGAGCCAATCCGCTTGATACCCGCGTTCATTGATGGTCCACACCACCGCGACGACGAGTCCGACGATGTAGATCGGCAGCAGGACGCCGTTGAACTTGTCGAGGAACACCCGCACACCGCCGATCGCCAGCGGGACGCTGTACAGCACGACGATCAGGTACCAGACACTCAGCGACGGCCCGCCGAATTCCACGGAGAACGCGTGCGCGACGACGGCACCCTCGAAGGTGGCGTAGAAGGTCGCGATCGCGAACAGCACCATTGTCGCGATAACGCCACCGCGCAGCCCGAAGATCATGCGGGAGAACATGTTTATGTTCGTTCCGGTCCGTGCGGCGTAGGTCGCCATGGCCGAACAGATGGCGCTGTAGGCGAAGACCGACAGTCCGGCGCCGATCAGGGCGTCACGCGGCCCCACCTCAACCGCGGCCACACCCGCGGTGAGCAGCCATGCCATGGCGCTGGCCAGTGCGTACCACGCCATCGCCATCGACCAGCGGCCGGCACGCCACGTCATCGGCACGACGTGCGCGGCGTAATCATCGATCTTCTGGCGCTGCACCACCGCGGGGTCGTCGGTGAACGACTCCTGCAACGGCGGGAACGACCTGAGCTTGGCTGTTGTCATGTGCGCACTTCCTGTGTGTGTGCAGCGGCGATCTCACAGGCCCGACCACGACCTCGGGGGTCGGTCGCCACCTGTGCGAGGTAGATCACAAACGATTGCGTCAATGATGCGCGCATCGCCGGAACAAGTCAAGGTTTGGTATTCCAAATTTGGTGTCGGGTGTCACACCGGCCGGGAGATGAGCATTTCCGGGTCCCCGGATCTGCCACACTCTCAGGCATGGCAACGAACGCCGAGGCGCCGCCAGGCGGAGCACCTGCGCTTTCGCCCGCGCTCGCCGCCATCCGCGCAGAGGTGACCCGCGAGATCCGGCGACAGATCATCGAGGGCGAGTTGCGCCCCGGCGATCGCCTCGTCGAGCGCTCGGTCGCCGACCGACTGGGGGTGTCCCGCAGCCCCGTCCGGGAAGCGCTGCAGGTGTTGATCTTCGAGGGCTTCCTGGTCGCCGAGACGCCGCGCAAGGTGGCGGTCCGACGCTGGACACGCCAGGATGTCGAGGAATTGTTCGAGGTCCGCGAGGCCCTCGAACCCGCCGTGACCGCGCTTGCCGCACGTCGCGCCGCACCCGAGGACATCGACCGGCTCACCCGACTCTTGGACGAAACCCGTTCGGCGACCGACGAAACGGTACTGCACCGGCTCAGCGCCGATTTCCATGACGTCGTCGCCGAGATCGCCGCCAACCAGCAACTGCACCACCTGATCCAACCGATGCAGGGGCGCATGCGATGGCTCATGGAACAGAACAAGGACTGGTCCCGATTATTCGAGGAGCACTCGATCCTCGTTCAGCTGATCGCATCTCACAACGAGGGCGCGGCACGGGAGTTCGCCGTCGCCCATGTCAGGCACAGCTGCGAGCTCGCGCTGGCAAGCCTGTTCCCCGACGAATCCGCCGGCTGACGCGTACAACCTGCGCCCATCGCGGGCGCGACACCTTCGGGCATTCCCTTGTCGAACGGGTCGATGAGACGTACAGTCCAGTTTGGGATACCAAACGTTTGCGCCCCGTGGCCGTCTTCCCGCATTCGATTGTCCATCGGAGGCGTTGATGGGCGACATCTATTCGCTTGTCCACGGCAGAAATTGCTCCGGGACCGACACCGAGGAGTCACACATGACCGCATACACGCTGCTGACCGGCGGGACCGTCGTGAACAGCACCACGACGACCGAGGCCGACGTGCTCATCAAGGACGGCACGATCGAGGCCGTCGGACACTTCGACGGAATGTCCATCGACGGCATGGAGCGCATCGACCACTCGGATGCGCTGCTGTTCCCCGGCGGCGTCGACGTCCACACCCACATCGACTCCCCGATGATGGGCACGGTCACCGCCGACGACTTCGAGAGCGCCACCAGGGCGGCGGCGTGCGGCGGCACCACCACGGTGGTCGACTTTGCGATGCAGCTGCCCGGCAAGACGCTCGTGGAATCGCTGGAGGCGCACCATTCGAAAGCCCGGGGCAGGGCCGTGACCGACTACGGGTTCCACATGTGCGTCACCGATCTGTACGACAACGCCGTCGACGAGTTCCCGGAGATCGTGCAGTCCGGGGTGAGCAGCTTCAAGGTATTCATGGCCTACCGCGGCACCCTGATGCTGCACGACGGGGCGCTGTTCGACGTCCTGCGCGAGTCGAGCCGAGCCGGCGGCCAGGTATGCGTACACGCCGAGAACGGCGATGTGATCGACCGACTCGCCGCCGATCTGGTGGCGGCAGGACGGACCGGACCGGGCTCCCACGAGATCTCACGCCCGCCGTCGACTGAGGTCGAAGCGGTCCGCCGGGCCATTCGCATCGCGCGGATGGCCGACGCTCCGCTGTACTTCGTTCATCTTTCCACGGAGGGATCGGTCGAGGCGGTCGCGGAAGCGCGGGCCAACGACTGGGCGATCGCCGGTGAAACCTGCACCCACTACCTGACCCTGGACCGGGCGCTCTACGATCAGCCCGGATTCGAGGCCGCGAAGGTGGTTCTCACTCCCCCGCTGCGCACCCAGGAACACCGTGACGCACTGTGGCGCGGACTGCGGGCCGGATCCCTCGGCGTCGTGAGTTCTGATCACTGCCCGTTCTGTTTCGAGGAGAAACGTCGGCTGGGTGAGGCCGACTTCCGCCTGATTCCCAACGGTGGCCCCGGCGTGGAGCACCGGCTCCTGGTGATGTATGCCGAAGGTGTCGCACAGAACCGGATCTCGATGCAGAAGTTCGTCGATCTCATCTCGACCACACCCGCCAGACAGTTCGGTCTGGCATCGAAGGGCGCGATCGCGGCAGGCTTCGACGCCGATATCACCGTGCTCGACCCCCGGGGCCGCACGACGATCTCGGCGGTTACCCAACAGCAACGTATGGACTACACCCCGTACGAGGGCTGGACCATCCCGGGCGCGGTGGCCGCCGTGTACTCCCGCGGTGAACTCATCGCCGAGAACGGGCAGTACATCGGAAAACCTGGCCGTGGACGTTTCCTCGCCCGGACCGGTCAGTAGCCCCGCACCGGGACCCGAGCCATCGACACCTCAGGAGATTCGTTGACCAGTGTGATTTTCGAGCCGATAGCGGCGCGGATCGAGGCCGACATCGTCGAGCTTTCACAGCTGTGCGAGCCCGACCAACTCGGCTGGACTCGCCAGGTGTTCGGTGAACCGTACCGATCGTCCCGCGACCTGGTCGCCGCGAAGATGCGCCAGTGCGGCCTCGACGTCCATACCGACACGGCGGGCAACATCATCGGCGTGCTGCGCGGAAAGCACACCGGTGCACCAGCTCTGGTCACCGGTTCGCACACCGACACCGTCACCGGCGGCGGTCGCTTCGACGGCATCGTCGGAGTGATGGGCGCCCTCGAACTGGTGCGACAGTTGCGGGAGAACGACATCACGCTCACCCGGGACCTCATCGTGGTCGACTTTCTGGGCGAGGAGTCCAACGACTGGGGCCTCAGCTGCCTTGGCAGTCGCTGTCTCGCCGGCGAGTTGACGGCGGCGGACCTCGACCGCAGGGACGGCCAAGGCCTGCGCCTCGGCGACCGCTACCGCCAGTTCGGGCTGGATCCGTCGGCGGCCCTGTCTTCGCGGTGGCTGCGTGACATCCCGCTGCACGGCTATGTCGAGCTGCATATCGAGCAGGGCCCACTACTCGAGCGCCACGACACCCAGATCGGGGTCGTGACAGCGATCGCCGGCATCGAACGCGCCATGGCCACCTTCGTCGGCAGGCCCGATCACGCCGGGACGAGACCGATGAACGACCGCAAGGACGCCATGGTCGCGGCCGCCCACGCCGTGCTCTCGGTCCAGCGGATCGCCTGTGGCGCACCGAAACACGGTGTGGCCACCACGACGCGGCTCGCGAACGGTCTTGCATCCCCGAATGTCGTGCCCGGCGAGGTGCGGATGCGGGCCGAGGTGCGGAGCGTCGACGCCGAGTGGCTTTCCCTGGCCAAGCAGCAGATCGTGACCGACATCGTCGACGAGGCCCGCTCCGAAGGCGTCGACGTCGACTTCGACTGGACCACCGACAACGAGATCGTCCACGCGGCCGCGCAAATCCAGGATCTCGCCGCGGCATCGGCCGAACGGTCGGGGCTCTCCTGGAAGGCGGTGCCCAGTGGGGCCACCCACGATGCGGTCCACCTTGCCCAGCTCTGCCCGATGGGGATGATCTTCGTGCCCTCCCGAGCGGGACGCAGTCACTGCCCCGACGAATGGACGGACTTCTCCGACATCGCGGCGGGCGTACAGGTGCTTTCCGCAACCATCATCGCGCTCGATGCGGCCGATACCGTGGCATCCGCCTGAGGGCCGGTGCCACCCTCACCGACCAGCCCAGCACCCGTCTGCAATGCTCGTCGCGGATCGCACACAGGTACATGTTTTTTTCGCCGCAAGTCATGTCGAACAACTTGTGGCAATGGGGATTCCACTGACGGTAACTTGACCATATGCGATCCTCCGCCCTGCTTCTGATTCCCGACGCCATTGACCGCTTCGGCTCCCGGGTGCACGCGGTCCCCGGCGACCGGTGGAACAACCCGACGCCGTGCACCGAATGGGCGGTGCGCGACCTCGTCAACCACCTGGTCTTCGAGCACCTCTGGGCGCCGCACGTCCTCGCGGGCGAGACGTTGGAGCAGGTGGGCGACCGCTACGACGGTGATGTGGTCGGTAGCGATCCCGCCGGCGCCTGGGACCGCGCGGCGAGCCGCTCCTACCCGGCGTGGGCCGGAGCGGACCCCTTGGCGACGGTCCACCTGTCCTACGCTGATGCGCCACTGTCCACGTACGCCGATCAGATGCTCGTCGACCTGACCGTTCACCAGTGGGACCTGGCTCGCGGTTCCGGCCAGGACGAGTCCCTCGACCCGGAATCAGTTGAACTAGCACTAGTCTTCGCACGGGACAACGTCGACCGATTCGCCGGGCTGGGCATCATCGACCCCCCGATCCCCTGCACCAGCGACGACCCCGCAGTCCAACTGCTGGCCTTGCTCGGCCGCGACGCCTCCTGACGGGACTGCCAGCGACCGGTTCAGTATGTCAATCGGAGGAGTATGGCCGGGTCGACTGATGCTGTCACAGCGCTGAGTTCATCACGCTGTCCACACCCGAACGCAATGTATCCACGTCGACGCGCGGTCTCAATCAGGCGTCGGGCCGACGGGATCGAGATAGAAGCGAACCCAGTTGATCTTGCCGTCGCGAGTAGTAAGAATGACCGGACCGGCGAAGACAACAGGTGCACCCGGCTTGTCGATGTCGGCCATCTCCCATTCCGACCAAATCTCCGCACCGTTGACGGCAGTGCGCAGTACCCGAGCAGTCAGATGCGGCGTTCTGTCGAAGATCGCCGACCAGTTTGCACGAACTTGCTCGGTGCCGACGAAGTTTCTCTCAGGATGTTGAGGCAACTCGGCCCTGAAATCAGCGGTGAAGCAGCTCGCCACTCGCGCCGCGTCGCCCGAGCCGATGGCGTCGCGAAGCCGGTCGAGCGCAAGGGGATCTGATGGGGTGGAGGTTGACATCGCAGGTCCTTTCGTAGTGACGGTCGCCGGGGTAGCCGAAGGAGTCATTGCCGTTCCGCAGGCGGATGCGGCGAAAGACAAGGCGGCCGCCAACGTACCAACCGAGAGCATTGCGCGCAGAACAGCTGTCCGCGTCGGAGGGCGGGTAACCGTGCCATCACGTCTCTTCCTGCGGTTCTCGGTCACGTTGAAATGAGCGCGGATTCGCGCAGCGGGCCGTAGGTGGCCGCAAACGATAGTGGACCGGCTTCGGGCAACACTTGGTTGCGTACGTCATCGGGTAGTCCAGCCGCCTGGGAGACTGTGTCGGTCATGGTCTTGACGTGATCGACGCGGTTGCGGCGTCGACGTTCATATTCGGATCCGGCTTGATGCCATGTTCCCGGCAGTGTTCGTCGCGCTACGAGTTCGTGTGCGATGACAAGTGCATCTTCGGCCGCCATGGCCGCTCCCTGCGCCCATACGGGCGCGGTGGCGTGGGCCGCGTCGCCGACGAGCACGATGCGTCCGAGGGACCACTTGTCTAAGCGGATCTCCTCGACAGCGGATCGCCGCAACGGCGCGCCACTGGTGAGTGCGTTGCGTATCGCTTCGCCCACGATGGAGGGATACTCGCGGAATGTTCGTTCCAGCCAAGTCGGGTCCTCGCCTACCTGACCGCCGGCCGCCATGGATGCGTATGCGTAAACGGTGTCGTCATCGACGGGAATGAGCAAGAAGATTCCGCGTGTGGACAACCATACCGTCCAGCAATCGACACCGGGGTTGGGGGCGACGAACCGCCATCCAGAATCAGAGGTGATCGAACCCCTTCGATCGGTCACCGCGCCGATGCTGCGGCGCACCACGGAGTTGATGCCGTCAGCCCCGATCACGTAGTCGTAGGTCTCGGTCGTCTCGTCGTTGACATCAACGCCGATGCGCTCACCGACATCGCGGACGTTGGTAACGGTGATGTCGCCGCGCACCATGGCGGTGGGCAGCCGATTGCGCAACAAGCCGATCAGTCGGTCTCGACGCAAGCAGACCGGCTCGAACTCCTCCCCCCCAGAAACCGCTTTCGTCGATGCTGAACAGCAACGAGTTCTCGGCGTTCCGGTACTCGCGCCGGGCTACGGGATGACCCGCTGCGACGAGCTCGCCGCGCTCGATGCCAAGCTCGCCGAACGCACGAATGGCATTGCCCGGCAGGTTGATTCCGAAACCACCGTCTGCGCACTCGGTCTGCGATTCCAGCACCTGCACTCTGGCGCCTTCTCGATGCAGAGCTAGCGCCGTGCACAGCCCTGCAATCCCACCGCCAATCACCGCGACGACGCCGTCCCCCACATCAGAGGTTCCCGCCGGGACTTCTGAGATCGCCATCTATGCCTTCCCTGTCAAAGACTGTGCCCTTCACCGAAACCGGCTCAGCTCAGCTAGCGAAGGCGCGGCGAGTTCTTCGCTGGAGCCGTGCTGGAAGTCACACCATGGGCGTAATCCGTTGCGGGATGTCGAGGAGCATCTTGCCGAGCACTTCGTAGCCGACCGCTGTATTGAGGCCGGCATGTCTGCCGGCGGTGTTGGCGTCGCGCCAGATCCTTTGCAGCGGATTGGATTCAGCGAAAGAGCCGGATCCGTGCACATTGAGCAGCAGCTGTATCGCATCGAGTACCTCCCGCGTGGCATGGCCTGATGAGGCCCGCATCCGGGCACGGGTTGCGTAGTCGATTGTGGTCGAAGTGCGTGCTGCTGCATCGAGCTTGTCGGCGGTGGCGTAGATGTGCAGTCGGGCGGTGTCGATCTTGAGCGCCGCTTCGGCGATCTGGGTTTGCACCGCTACCGAGTCGGATTGCCGCGTGTACACGGTGTAGGACACCGCCTTCGACACGGATTTTTCGATGGTGTGGTTGAGTGCCGCACTGCCCAGGCCCAGCAGTGTCCCCATCAGGTTCAGGGTTACGACGGGGGCGGAGGGCAGTCGGTAGAGGGCCTCATCGTGTTGTGGTACCCCGGCCGCCAGAGCGGCCACGGACAGCAACCGGTGTTCGGGCACGAATAGCCCTTCGCTGCACCAGGTATGGCTGCCGGTAGCGCGCACACCCACGGTCCGCCAGGTGTCTTCAATGCCGATATCCGACCGCGGCACCAATGCGAAATAAGCCTCGGCCTCGCCGTTGTCGGCGGGAGCGGCGATGCCGATCCCGGCCCAATCGGCATGGGGCGCACCGGATGCGTAGCTCCAGCGGCCATCGACCCGCACACCTCCTTCGACCCGCTGGGCGGGAACCGGACTGTTGCTGCTCGCGAGCCGGGCGTCAGGGTTCTCACCGAACACCTCCTCTTGCGCCCGTGCGTTGGCATGCGCGGCGCCCCACGCGCCTCCCGCGGCGATTTGCACCACCCATGCCGCCGAGCCGTCGGCTTCGGCAAGCGCCTCGGTCACCTCGGCCAGGGTGCGCAGCGATATCGCATATCCACCGAACCGGCGCGGGGTGAACAACCGAAACAGGCCCGCCCCGGTCAGTGCATCGATCACCTCGTCGGCCAGCAGACGGTTGATCTCACCGTCAGCGCTATACCGGCGCAGCAGTGGCTGCAGACTGCGCGCTCTGCCCACCAGCTCTTCGTGGCTCGGAACGCTCAGGCTCGTTGTCATCTCGTCTCCCATCGCCGGCCCCGGTCTGCCTTTTGACAACGGTGGGATGAAGGAAAGGATTCTTCTCCTTGACTGACAGCGACTGAAGTTGGATGCGTTCACCGGATTGGGACGACGCACCAGCTCCGCGACTCCCCCATACGATATCGCTCCCTCGTCATTTACTCCGGCGGCACAGTGTTTTTCGACTCACAGTCCTGCTGACCGGACCCCAAGAATGGTTGATACGCTGAACCGCCACTGGCCCCAGCCGTGGTGGCGACGAGTTTCAGCTGGAAGTATGCGCTTCGTGTTTGAACGGTTATCGAGCTTCGGTTGTCGGGGGTCCATGGCGCAAAGTCCTAAGACGATGCGGGGCGTGGTCCTTACCGGGCACGGTGGTTTTGATCGTCTTGAGGTGCGTGACGACCTGCGTGTGCCAACGCCGGGGCAGGGCGAGGTGCTCATCGGCGTAGGTGCTTCTGCGGTCAACAACACCGACATCAATACCCGGATCGGGTGGTATTCGAAGGCCGTACGTGGCGACACGGCTTCCGGGGCGAGGGCTGGATTCCAGCAAGAAACCGACGGTGACGGAAGTTGGTCTGGTGGGGTCTTGTCGTTCCCGCGAATCCAGGGCGCGGACTGCTGCGGCAGAATTGTGGCGGTCGGCACGGGCGTCTCACCCGGTCGGGTTGGACAACGAGTTCTCGTACGCGCTATCCAATCACCGAGTGGGTCGGACGCGGTCCTGCCGACGGCGACGCTCGGATCGGAAAGCGACGGTGCCTTCGCTGAGTTCATGGTGGCCCCCGCCGTTGACGCCATCGTGGTGCAGTCTCGCTGGTCAGATGTCGAGCTTGCCTCCTTTCCGTGCGCGTTTTCAACGGCGGAGGGGATGATTCAGCGTTGCGGTCTCGGGCCGGAACGAGTCGTCATTGCCGGGGCCTCGGGCGGTGTCGGGTCGGGCGCGATTCAACTCGCCAAGCGGCGCGGCGCTCATGTCACAGCGATTTCAAGCCCGTCAAAATGGGAGGAGCTTCGCGCGTTGGGTGCTGATGAAGTTCTTGACCGCGATACAGAGCTTCCCCACCAAGAGTTCCACGTCGTCCTGGACCTAGTGGGAGGACCGCATTGGGGTGCGCTTGTGGACAGCCTGCGTGTCGGTGGACGTTACGTAACCGCGGGCGCAATTGCCGGGCCGATTGTTGAACTGGACTTGCGCACCCTGTATCTGCGTGATCTGTCTTTCTTCGGCTGCACACACCAGCCGCCAAACATCTTCACCGATCTGGTCAGTTACATTGAAGCCGAGGAGATCAGGCCCGTCGTGGCCAGTATCTATCCGTTGAATGAAATGCGTAACGCGCAGGAAGCGTTTCTTTCGAAGTCGCATGTCGGAAAGATCGGCATTCTCGTCGGCGCGGAAAGCTCCGGCGTTGAAACGGCGGGACGGCCATAATTACCACAAGATTCGATCTCGCCGATCCTCCCCAGGGGACAGGCTCTGACGAAGATCGCGATTGTGACCCGCATTTCGTAGCGCGTTACGAAATGCGGTCATCAAGTCAGGAACTCGTGACATAGCCCGGTGGGTGGCCGCTGTGCTTCAGTGGCAGAGATCGCGTCACACGCTTCTCTCCGAAGGGAATTCCGTTGAAGGCCATGGTGGTAACTCACTCGGCAACTGGACCCACCGTTGAGCTCCAGGAGATCCTCGAACCCGAACGCAAGCCGGGCGAGGTGAAAATTCAGGTCGAGACAGCCTCGGTGAACCGCGCGGATCTCGCTGTGGTGGCCGGGTCGTACGTCGGCGCCG
>NZ_JBSFPX010000046.1:0-39882 GCF_053588415.1 Mycobacterium sp. NPDC003449 | reverse complement strand
CTGGAATCACTTTCCTTCATTCTCAACGGAGAGCCGGTCCAACCTCTTGAGATCAGTGGGGATCACGGCAATCGCATCCACAAGTTCGATGCCACCGAAGGCAAGCTGAGCGTCGACTACACGGCCACCGTCATCGGCCGGACCGACCCGGCGCCGGTGACCGAATGGGACCATTCGCTGTATCTGCGGCCGAGCCGCTATGCCGAGTCGGACAAGTTCTTCGGTTTCGCCGCGACCGAATTCGGCCGTTACGCGGATTCGGCGACCCTGTTGGAGAAGGTGTCGGACTGGGTGGGGCACCGATTGAGCTATGTCCCGGGGTCCAGCGATCCGATCGACGGCGCCGTGGACACCATGCTCGCCGGTGCCGGCGTATGCCGCGACTACGCGCACCTGGTGGTCGCGCTGCTGCGGGCGGTCAACGTTCCCGCCCGCGTGGTTTCGGTGTACGCACCGGGCCTGGATCCGATGGACTTTCACGCGGTGGCCGAAGCCTTCGTCGACGGGCACTGGTGGGTGATCGACGGAACGCTGTTGGCGCCGCGGCAGAGTCTGGTGCGCATCGCGACCGGACGTGATGCCGCCGACACCGCGTTCCTCGACAACCACAAGGGTTCAATCACGCTGAATCAGATGACGGTGACCGCCGTCGTCGACGGTGAACTGCCCATCGATGCGCTCGACCAGCTGGTGTCGATCGGCTAACGCAGCTTCACCATCCGGATCGTCGAACTCTCGTCCAGTTCGACCAGGTCGGAGCGGGATCGCAGGAAGTCACTGAACGACTTGAAGCCCAGCGACTTCTCCCCGAACGACGGGTCCATGCGTTTCATCTGCGCCTTGACCGCCGAGTTGTGCAGCCACTCGACGTCGTCCTTCTCCAGGCCGATCCGCAGGGCGCGGGTGAGCAGTGCCGTCGCTGCGGCCTGCGGGTCGGGCTCCTCGGATTCGTCGGGTTCGGCCTTCCTGGTGCGGCGCCGCTTCGGCGGTTGCGGCTCCGAGGTCGGCTCGGGTTCGGGGGTGGGAACGCCGGGCAGTGCGTCGTAGATGACGAACTCGTCGCAGGCCGCGGCCAGCGCCCGGCTCGACGCCCCGGCCACGCCGATGCCCACGACGTAGCGGCCGAGCCGTTTGCAGCGTTGGGCCAGCGGGATGTAGTCGGAGTCGCCGGCGACGACCACCACATGGGTCAGGTCGGGCAGCCGGAACATGTCCTCGACGGTGTCGACGGCCAGCCGGATGTCGGCGCCGTTCTTGCCGTAGGCGGCGGCCGGGAACAGCTGCACCAGGTCGACGGCCCGGCCGACCAACTGTTGGCGGTAGTCGGCGTTGACGTCGGCTGACCAGTCCGCATACGCCCTGGTCAGCACGAGAGTGCCGAACGATGAGGCGAAGTCGAGGATCGCGCCGACGTCGACGGTGGCCTTCGCGAGCCGGTCCGGTTCGAGGCCCTTGGCCTTGTCCTTCTGGAACGAGCTGCGGCCATTGACCTGGTCGTACCGCGAGATCACGATGTTGTCGAAGTCGAGGTAGACCGCGACGCGGGTCGGTGTGGGCTCGGTCATGCGTCCAGTGTGGTGCATGGACCTGCGGTTCTGGCAGTGATCCGGGTTGGCGCCTACGCTGACAGCAACATCCCAGGTGGCCCGGACTGCCGCCGCACCTAGACGGACCGGGAACACAGGTGGCAATAAGCGACATTGCGGCGTACTCGCGGTTGAGTGCGGCCGACATCGAGGCGTTCGGCGCCGAACTGGACACCATCCGCAGTGACATCGAGGAATCTCTCGGCGAGCGCGATGCGGCCTACATCCGACGGACCATCATGTTCCAGCGGGCCCTCGATGTGGCGGCGCGGCTGCTGATCGCCTGCGACCGCTCGAAAGCGGGCTGGCTGGTGGGGACCGCGGCGCTGGCATACGCGAAATCCGTTGAGAACATGGAGATCGCGCACAACGTCGGGCACGGCCAGTGGGATTGGATGAACGACCCGGAGATCCACTCCACCACCTGGGAGTGGGATATGGCGGGGCCGTCCGAACAGTGGCGCTATTCGCACAACTACCACCATCACGTGTTCAGCAATGTGCTCGGGGTGGACGACGATCTCGGGTTCGGGATCCTCCGGATGACCCGCGATCAGCAGTGGGAACCCCAGCATCTGGTGCAGCCGGCACGAAATGTGTTGCTGGCCCTGATTTTCGAATTCGGCATCGCGCTGCACGACTTCTATTCGGCACGGGACCGGGCCGACACCTCGGCGGGTAAGGACGCCGCGCGGTGGGCGCTGCGCGCCAAGATCGGCAGGCAACTCGCGAAGGATTATCTGCTCCTGCCCGCGCTGAGCGGGCGGAGGTGGCGCCGCCCCCTTTCTGCCAACCTCACCGCCAACATGTTGCGCAACGTGTGGGCGTACCTGGTGATCGTCTGCGGGCACTTCCCCGACGGTGCCGAGAAGTTCACTCCCGAGACCCTGCGGGAAGAAACCAGACCCGAGTGGTACCTGCGGCAGATGCTGGGCGCGGCCAACTTCAAAGCCGGTCCGGTGCTGGCATTTTCGAGTGGCAATCTCTGCTACCAGATCGAACACCACCTGTTCCCGGACCTGCCGAGTAATCGGCTCGCCGAAATCAGCGAGCGGGTGCGCGACCTGTGTGAGAAGTACGGGGTGCCCTACACCAGCGGGCCGTTGACCCGCCAGTACCTGCAGACCCTGTCCACCATCTTCCGGTTGGCACTGCCCGACACCGGCTGGCCCGGGGCGATGCGGGCGCTGACCCGGCGACAGTGAGCGCGCCCGGGCTTCTCATTCGCGTCGTACGGTGGCGCTGTCTCGGTGTCGGGCGAGGTCAGCGTCCCATCCAGCCGCCGTCCACCGGTAACACGACGCCGTTCACATAGTTGGACGCTGCCGCGGACAGGAACACCGCTGCTCCGCCGAGATCGTCGGGATGGCCCCACTGTCCCGCCGGGATCCGGTCGCGGATCGCCCTCGCTCGTTCCGGATCACTGCGGAGCGCTTCCGTGTTGTCCGTGGCTATATAGCCCGGCGCGATCGCATTGACATTTACCCCTGCGCCGGCCCACTCGTTGGCCAGCGCCCTGGTCAAGCCGGCGACACCGGACTTGGCGGCGGTGTAGGCCGCTACGTTGATGCCGCCCTGGAAGCTCAGCAGTGACGCGATGAAGACGACCTTTCCCGAGCCCTGGTCAACCATCCGGCGGCCCAGTGCGCGGGTGAGGACAAATTGCGCGTTGAGATCCACTTCCATGACTCGGTCCCAGTCCTCGTCGGGGTAGTCGACGGCCGGAAACCTGGCGATTGTGCCGGCATTGTTGATCAGGATGTCCACCGGCGGATGATTCTCGGTGACCTGGGTGGCGAAATTCGTCACCGCCCGTCGGTCGGCGAAATTCACGGTATAGCCGGTGAACTGGCGACCATGAGACTCGACGAGCTCGGCGACATGTTCTCGATTCTGCGTCAGTTGCACGCTGGCCCCGATGATGTCGGCACCCGCGCGGGCCAGCGCGCCGGCGATGGACAGACCGATGCCGCGGCGGCATCCGGTCACCACAGCGGTCTTGCCGGTGAGATCAAAGATGTTTTCAGGCAACAAAATTCCGTTCTATCCGGCCAGGCTCTGTGGCCGGCAGTCGATGAGTACTTTCATCAGTCCGGCGTCACCCGAGTCGAGTTCGGTAAACGCACCGGATACCGCCGAAAGGGGAGTGACGAGGGAGATGAGTTCCTTGGCAGGCACGGTGCCGTCGGCGACGAGCTCGACCGCCCGCTCGAAGTCGGATCGGCTGTACAGTCGGGTACCTACGAGGCTGAGTTCCCGCCAGAAGAACTGGTGCAGGTCAACGGGGCGAGGCTGCCCGTGGATGGCGACAAGCACCAGCCGTCCTCGGGCTCCGAGCAGGTCGACCGCGGTGCGGACACCGCCCTCCGAACCCGACACCTCGAAGGTGACGTCCGCGCCGCCGCTGTCGGTCCAGGTGTTCACCGCCTCGGCGACGTCGTCGTCGGCACCGAGCGTGCGGAACCCGAGTCGTTCGGCCAGTGCCCGGCGCGCCGGATTCAATTCGACGAGGATGAGATCGGCGCCCGCTGATCGCGCCACGGTCGCGATCAGCAGACCCACCGGCCCACCGCCGACGACCACGACCTTCTCCTCGGGCTGGACTGCTGCCCTGCCCACGTCGTGGACCGCGACGGCGGTGGGCTCGGTCAGCGCGGCGTGTGCCAGATCCAAGTCGGCGGGTAACGCTACGAGCAGGTCGGCGGGAATCGTCCAGTAGCTCTGCATACTGCCGGACGAGTCAATGCCCACGAAGTTGAGCTGCTGGCAGATGTGGTGGTTGCCGGTGATGCACGCCTTGCACGAGCCGCACCAGATCAACGGCATCGCGGTGACGTGATCGCCGACCGCCCAGCCGGTGACTCCCTCGCCGACGGCGACAATCTGGCCGGACATCTCGTGGCCGATGACCGCCGGAGTCTTGACCCGCGTGTCCATGTCACCGTGGTAGATGTGCAGATCGGTGCCGCAGACACCGGTGTAGGCGACGGCGACGGTGACGCTACCGCGGCCAGGTGTCGTCGGCTCGGTGGCGGCGGGCGTCACCTCGAATGTTCTGGAGCCGCTGTAGTACGCGGCTGCCGGCTGGCTGACGGTCGAAGATGTCGGTGGCATTGCTGATTGCGGCCTCTCAGGATTGTCGATTGGTGAGTGCGGCGGGGTTCAGGTCGAGCTGGACAATTACGTTGTGGGGTAACGGAATGCCTTCGTTCAGGTATTGCTTCTTCAGACGTAGGGCGCGGTGGCCCGGCAGACGTACCGGCTGATCGGTGCGCACGGGTGGTGACTCGGTGCAGGCGTCGATCAGGTGCTGCATCTCCGCGCCGAAGCTCTCCGAGCCACCGAGTCGATCGGGGTCGATGAGCAGGATGAACACCGACGCCGCCTTGTAGCCGCGCGCTTGCCGACGCCCGTGGCCGGCCAGGCCGGACGTGAGTGCCTCCACCATGAGTCCGAGACCGAACCCTTTGTGCCCGAATTCTGTTCCGCCCAGCGGGAGGATTGTTCCCGGCGGGTCGGCGAAGAAGTCCGAGGGATCACGTGAGGGGCGCCCCGCGGCGTCGATGATCGCCGCGCGGGGCAGAACGGTGTTGGTTTCGCGTGCCCGTGACAAAGCGCTGTTGGTCATCGTCGAGGTACTGATGTCGACCAGAATCGGGGTGGGCGCCGGTATGCCGACGGCGATCGGATTGGGTGTGTACACACCCCCGCGACCCCCGTGGGGAGCGACCGTCGCCACGGTGGGATCGGATGACATGATTACCCCAACCAGTCCCTGGTCGGTGATCTTTTCCAGATAAGCTGCCAGACAACCGATGTGATGCGAACGTGCCAGAACCCCCAAGCCAATGCCATGGGATCGTGCCGCGGCACCGGCCCACTGCACCGCATTGTGAACCGAGTAGGGCCCCAAGACGTGTCCGCAGTCGTACAGTGCGACCGCTCCGCTATCGCGGATTTTGTTGAATCGCCGGCTGTCACCGAAGGCTCGCCCGGCGGCGATGTCCTCGAGGTAGCCGGCCGCGAGCGCCACGCCGTGCGTATGGTGCCCCAGCAGGTCGCCCTCGACCAGGACACCCGCCACGATATCGGCCACCTCGGTCTCGACCCCTGCGGCCTCGAACATGCCGGCCACGTGATGGTGGAGGGTGGTGTGGCCGACAGTGCTGGTTGCGCTCACCGGCCTGCGACCGCCGCGGTGCCGCGTGCGGTGATTGGGCCCAGCGCAGGCACGATGACGAGGTAGGCCAGTGCCCCCACCACCGAGACGATGCCTGTCACCACCAGCGCGGCGGTATACGAGCCGGAGTACTGGATGATGGCGCCGGTGACGATGGGACCGAGAAATCCCGCAATGTTGGCGGCACAGTTCTGGATGCCGCCCAGGGCGCCGACATGGCGCGGTGTCGGGGCGAATTCCAGGGGCATCGACCCGATCGACGGCCCGCCGATCATCAAGAAGCCGTAACTGGCGGTAAACAGTGCCAGCGCGATCGCGTCGTTGGGGGCGATGACGGCGAGCATGATGATGGAACCGAGCAGCATGCCGCAGACCAGCGGGGTTTTGCGGACCACCGTAACGCTGACGCCGCGGGCGGTGGCCCGGTCCTGCAGGATACCGCTGAGCAGTTCGGTCCCGACCGCGACGATGCCGGGGACCATTCCCCAGAACCCGAGCTTGAGGAGGCTGAAGCCGCGTTCGTGGACCAGATAGCTGGGGAACCAGGTGATGAAGAAGTAGGCGATGTAGTTGAAGCAGAAGAAGCCGAGGATGAGGCCCCATACCGCCCGGTAGCGGAACAGGTCGCGCCAGCGGATTTTCTCGGCGTCCGGGTCGGCGGAATTATCCTGTCCGGCTTCGATATACGCCCGCTCCCGTGCGCTGAGCCGTTTGTGGACGCTGGGGTCGCGATAGGCGACCAGCCATCCGACGGCCCAGATCACCGCGATCCCTCCTGCCACTACGAACGCCATCCGCCAGCCCCATAAGCCGATGACGCCGGTGATGAGCGGAATGGTGAGTACGCCGCCGACGCGTGCCCCCATGTCCCAGATCGCCGTGGCGGTCGCACGTTCGGACCGGGGAAACCAGCGCGCTGTCACCTGCACGCACGATGGATACTGTGTCGCCTCGCCGACGCCCAGCAGGAACCGCAGTCCGAGCAGGCTGGCGACGTTGGTGACCGCGGCGGTAGCCAGGGTCGCGACCGCCCAGATCATGCCGCCGATCCCATACACCAGCCGGGCACCGAAGCGGTCGACCAGCGAGCCGGCCGGCAGCAGGCACAAGGCGTAGACCAGGAAGAACCAGCCGAGGATGATTCCTTCCACTGTCGGTGTGAGGTGCAGGTCGTCACCCATGAAAGGCAGGGCGACGGCGATTGCGGAACGGTCGATGTTGTTGACCGCGAAGCCCGCGAACGCCAGGCCGATGATGGCCCAGCGCAGGCCGGGTCGCCGCGAATCGGGAGTGCGGGAGGTTTCCGGTGTGGAGGAGGGCAATTCCGTTGCCGGTCCGGATGAGGTCATAGTCGGCGCCTTCTCTGGAGTCAATGGGATCGGAACCGGCGGGTCAACGGATCAACATGCCGCGGCCGGGGCGATAGGCGAAGGCCTGCTCTGCATCGGCGGGGAGGGTTGCGCCAGAGCCAGGTTCGGTCGGCCGGCGGATCGCTCCGTCGACGAGCGCGAGGGGATGCGTCAGCGTCGCCTCGCGGAGGGGATTGAGCAGGGTGCAAACCTCGACCAGGTCCAGCCCGCAGGCGAAGGCGGCGTGGATGCTGGTCATCAGCTGCACGCCGCTGCCCCAGACGTGGGGGATGGCCCGGATTCCGGCGGCCCGCGCGTGGTCGACGACACGCCGAAACTGGGCGTATCCACCGATCATGGACAGGTCCGGTTGGGCGATGTCGACGGCTTCGGCGTCGAGCAGTCGGTGGAAATCCTCGACGACGGTGAAACTCTCCACACCGGTGACCGCGATGTCGACGGCGGAGCGGACGGCTACGTAGCCGTCCAGATCCTCGACGGCACAGGGCTCTTCATACCAGTACATGCCGAGTCGGGAAAGCTCCTGCCCGACGGCGATCGCGTCGGAGACCGGCCATGGGTCGGCGGCGCAACCTTGTACCGCGTCCAGGCACAGGCGGGCTCGGCTGCCGAGCAGGCCTGCGACGTGACGGGCGAGATCGATGGTGGTCGCCGGGTCACCCATGGCGCGGATCTTGATGGTGCGAAACCCTGAGTCTGCTTGTTGCAGTGTCCAATCGGCCACCTGATCGAACGTGGTGCCCAGACCTCCGCTGGCATAGGCGTCGATGGCGGCTGCCGGTTCGGCTGCCGGACCGGCGTGCTGAGCTTGTAGGTGCTGCCATAGTGGGAGGCCCGCTTCGATGGCTTCGGCGTCGAGGCAGGCCAGTTCCACTGCGGCGATGACGCCGGAGCTGATGCCGCCGCGGGCCCAGAACCGGGTCTTGTCCCGGAGATGGTCACCGATAGCTATCGCGGGCATGTCGACATCTTCGAGATAGCGGGACAGCGCGTCGAGGATGCCGGGGACGGCTTCGGCGGCCATCGTGCCCTGGGCCACCTCGCCGAGGCCGGTCACGCCCGAGGGCAGGGTCACTTCGACGAGTGCGGCGTCCCAGGTGGTGATGGTGCCGCCGGACCAAGCCAGTGGGGCGTCGCCGGACGTGTCGTAACCGAGGAGGACCGGGCGGATGCTGGCGATCTTCACTGTGATCCTTTCGCTGATTGAGGCGGTGATGTGACCGGGGCGACACTATGGGGCGAATGTATTGATGTCAAGAATTGGCCCTACCAATTTGTCATCCGGTCGGTACCAGGCACTACCGTCACGTCATGACAGTCCATTCGACGGACTCGGTGTCAGACGGCTCCGGATCGGGCCCGTCGGCGATCGATCGCACCATCGACGCGATCCGCGGCATCATCGCCTCGGGCGAGATTCTGCCGGGCCAGCAACTGCCCACCGAGCGTGATCTGGCCGCGCGCCTCGGTGTCTCCCGGAACACCGTGCGCGAAGCCGTTCGGGCGTTGTCGCTGGTCAACATCGTCGAATCGCGACGTGGGGCGGGAAATTTCGTCACCAGCCTGGCGCCGCGGCTGTTGCTGGATTCGATGTCGATGCTCATCACGCTGTCCGGACGCTCAACGGTCCTGGATCTGCTCGCGGTGCGGCGGGTGCTGGAGGCCGAGGCGACCGCGCAGGCCGCGGCCAGGATCGATGCCGACGGGTTGGCCCGGCTGCAGGAATGCCTGGACGAAATGCACCACAACCCGCAGAGCGGTGACGGCGATGTCGAGGCCGTGACCGCGGCAGACGTCCGGTTCCACCTGACCATCGCCGAGATCGCCGGTAACCCCGTTCTGGCGGCACTGCTGGAAGCGTTGAGCGATAGGACGTTTCGCGCACGGGTCTGGCGTGGATACACCCAGTCCGGGGTGTTCGAACGGGCCTGGGACCAGCACCACGCAATATTCCGCGCGTTGCGCGACCACGACCCCGCGCAAGCTGCCGCCTACGCCGCGGCACACGTCGCTGACGTGGAAGCCTTCCTGCGCGAGAGCCTTCCCGACGGCTCCGGGCTGTCGTAGGTCGCCCTGCACCCTCCAATATTGGCCCTGCCAATTGATTGACGGCGTCAGAATCCGCCGATATCGTTCAGCTCACATGAGGGCCGTTCGGTCCTCGGTTGTCGTCGAATTCTCGATTGAGGTGCAGAGGTGGGAGTGGCCCAACTAAGTCCGACGGTGAGTGCCGCACAGGTCTCGGACTCCCTGGATGCCAGCGGCGCACGCGGAAATGTGTTGGCCGCGGGTATCCGGCCGTTGCGAGAAGGCACCCGCATCGTGGGCCGCGCCCACCCGATCCAGTTCGCGCCGACCGAGCGTGATCAGGACGATCCGTACCGTGACTTCATCGAATACATGGATGCGATGAAACCGGGCGACGTCGCGATGATCGCGACCGCAGGCAACACCCGCACCGCGTACTGGGGTGAGTTGTTCTCGGCCGCCGCCATGGGGCGTGGCGCCGTGGGGGCCATCTGCGACAGCTACGTCCGCGACACCACGAAGATCGCGGCGCTGGACTTCCCGGTGTTCTCCGCCGGGCGCCGGCCGCTGGACTACCGGTCTCGGATGCGGGTGGTGTCGGCCGGTGAACCGGTTACCTGTGCCGGGGTGCTGATCGAGCCGGGCCAGCTGATTATCGCCGAGGACGACGGCATCGTCGCCGTCCCCGCGGTCGTGGAGGCCGAGGTCGTCGAACGCGCGAATGCCCGCGCCGCTACCGAATCCAACGTCCTAACCGAGCTTTTGGCAGGTAAGACGCTGGGCGAGGTGTGGTCCCGCTACGGAGTGCTGTGACAGGCGTCGGCGATGCCCCTGCCGTAGCCACCTCGCGGGAGCTGCTGCTGCTCGACCCTGGTGACAACACCCTGGCAGTGCGCCGACCGCTCACCGCGGGGACCGACCTGCTCATCGACGGATATCGGGTCAGGATCGATCGCGAACTACCTGTCGGGCACAAGGTTTCGCGCGTCGATCTGCCAGTCGGGTCACACGTGCGCAAGTACGGCGCGGTCATCGGCACCACCATCGCCGAGGTACGCCGTGGCGAGCATCTGCACACCCACAACTTCACCAGCAACTACATCCCGGCACATCTGCGGGGCGGCACCGAGACCACCGGTGCGAAGTGGGAAGGGACGACGGCATGAACGAGAACGACAGCATGGCCATCACTGGTTACTCGCGGGCCGACGGCCGGGTCGGTATACGCAACGTCGTGGCGGTGGTCTACCTGGTCGAGTGCGCGCATTTCGTGTGTCGTGAGATCGTCGCGCCCTTTCGTGACGAGGCCGTACACGTCATCGGATTCCCCGGCTGCTATCCCAACGACTACGCGGAGCGGATCATGACCGCACTCTGTACGCATCCCAATGTCGGTGGTGTGCTGCTGGTTTCGCTCGGCTGTGAGAGCTTTGACCGGGAGACTCTGGCGCAGCGCATCGCGGAGAGCGGACGATGGACTCAGACCCTGGTGATTCAGAAGTCGGGAGGCAGCGCCACCACGATCTCCGCCGGCCGGACCGCAGTGCGTAATGCGCTGGAGTCAATAGCCGCGACGCCGCGCGTACCGTTCGACTGGAGTGATCTCGTAGTCGGAACCATCTGCGGCGGCTCCGACGGAACCAGCGGCCTCACCGCAAACCCGGCCGTGGGCCGGGCGTTCGATCGCCTGGTCGCTGCGGGCGCCCGGTGCATCTTCGAAGAGACCGGTGAGTTGATCGGTTGCGAGGAACACATGCGTGACCGGGCGGCCACAGCGGAACTCGGAGACGAGATCGTCGCGACCGTCGACAAAGCCGCCCGCTACTACGAGGCACTCGGACATGCCAGTATCGCGCCGGGAAACGTTGAAGGCGGCCTGACCACCATCGAAGAGAAGTCGCTCGGCGCCTACGCCAAGAGCGGATCCTCACCGATCGTCGGGATCCTCAAGCCCGGCGACATTCCAGCTGCCGACGGACTCTACCTGCTCGACGTGGTGCCCGACGGCCCGCCGACGTTCGGCTATCCGAACATCAACGACACCGTGGAGATCGTCGAGCTGATCGCATGCGGTGCGCACGTCATTCTTTTCACGACCGGACGCGGATCGGTGGTGGGATCGGCGATTTCACCCGTGATCAAAGTGTGCGCCAATCCGGACACATATCGTGCCATGACCGGTGACATGGATGTGGACGCCGGGCGAATCCTCGAAGGTGCCGATCTCGACGAGGTGGGTGCGGAGATCGTCGAGCTGGTAGCCGCGGTCGCGGCCGGGGCGCCGACCAAGTCGGAGCTACTGGGCCATCAGGAATTTCTCCTGGGCTACAAGACCTTCAGCCCCATCGGCCCATCCTGCCTGGCCTCGTGAGCGCAATCGGACATTGTGGTGCGCTGACTCCGCTTCACGGAAGCAACGCCGAACAATCGTCACCGGCGAGCATGCGCTTGAGCAGTCGGCTGTCCCAGTAGTCGCGCCACGCGATGATCGACCCGTTCTCGACCTCGAAGGTGCCCATCACCGGCAACCGATGCTCTCGACCAGCGGAATCGGTGAGGATATCGATGCGTTCGGTCAGCACCGTCGACTCTCGCTCCAGGCAGTTCACCAGCAGGTACCGGTAAGGCCCGGGAAACGCATCGAACTGGGCGGCGAGCGCGGCCTTGATGGCCTCATGTCCCACCGATGCGGGAGCGCCGATGTTTTGATACACCGCCGCCGGGTGGAAGTGGCCGACGATGATGTCCACATCTCGGGTCGCTGTGGCCTCGCAGAACCATCGTACCGTGTCGCCAGGAGTCATCGTGGGTCGACCAGCGACTTGGCGATGGTGTTCTTGAGGATTTCGCTCGAACCACCGGCGATTTCATAGGTTTTCGCGTCCCGCAGATAGCGGCCGAACGGTGACGAGGTGCGGGTGCCGTGTGCGCCGCAGACCTGTACCGCCATCTCGGCGACATCGGTGGCTACCCGGGAGGCGAGCAGCTTGGCCTCGGAGCTGCTGCGCGCGATGTCGTGTCCGTCGTCGAGGTCTCGAGCCGCCTGATAGGACAGCAGCCGGGCGGCGTCGATACGCGCCGCCGCTTCGGCGAAATACCATTGGATGCCCTGGAAGTCGATAACCCTCGACGAGAACGCTGTGCGTCCGACCGCATATTCAAGGGCGGCATCGAAGGCGGCGCGCGCGATGCCCAGCGAGATGCCCGCGGCGAGCACCCGCGAATTGGCCAGCGTCACCATGGCCTGTTTGAGGCCCCGTCCCTCTTCACCGATGAGCGCGTCCGCCGGCAGCTCGCAGTCGAGGTGCAGGTCCACATGCGGGCCGTTGCGCAGTCCGAATGTCTGCGCCTCGTGGGTCTCCTCGGTGTGCAGTCCGTCGGTTTCCCGAGGCACGGCGAATACCGATACCCCGACGTCGGTCTCGGCCAGGATCACGAAGAGATCGGCGGCGGATCCCGATGTGATGAATGCCTTCTGGCCGTTGACGCGCCAATTCCCGTCCGGTTGGCGTACGGCTTTGGTGTCGAGTGAGCGGATATCGCTACCGTGGGCGCGTTCGGTGAGCGCATATGCGGCCCGCATTCCGTCGGCATAGCGGGGAAGCAGCCTGCTGCGTAACGACGGCGACCCGAAGGTGTCGAGGAGTTTCTGGCTCTGGAAGATCGTGATCAGTGAGATACCGACGATGGCGCTGCCGACCGAGAGTTCCTCGAACACGGCGAGCAGCCGGCTCATCGAGCCCTGCCCGCCGCCGACGTCCTCGGGCAGGGTGAGGGAATTCCAGCCACGTTCGGCGGTCAGGGCGATGATCTCGTCGGGATACCGGTCGGTGCGGTCGAGTTCCTCGGCCCGTGGTTCGACCTCGGCACAGACGAATCGCCGAAGTTCTTCTCCCAGTGCGGGGTCGTCGAGGTGTCGCCACCGTTGAGCATGCTCGG
This sequence comes from Mycobacterium sp. NPDC003449, assembly GCF_053588415.1. Taxonomy (NCBI): domain Bacteria; kingdom Bacillati; phylum Actinomycetota; class Actinomycetes; order Mycobacteriales; family Mycobacteriaceae; genus Mycobacterium; species Mycobacterium sp. NPDC003449. Next base: position 26,779 of record NZ_JBSFPX010000046.1, on the reverse strand, counting down.
TCAGCACGGCTTCTCCTGTGTCGGGGGTCATTCTGCGCGGGTCAGGTCGACGTCACGGGTCTCCGGTCCCCAGGCCGCTCCGATCAGGGTGAGCAGGCCGGCGAGCAACAGAAAGACCACGGGGGTGAACTCGTAGGGCATGACGTTGTCGAGGTAGAGCATGTGGAAGGCGTACAGCGACGGGATGACCCCGGCCAGCGCGTAGCCGGTGCCGTACCCGGCCGCTCGCACCCCCACCGCGAACCGCTCGATGATGTAGGTGGTGGCGATTCCGAAGGGTGACATCGCGACGACCAGGGCGATGGTGTAGTAGGTCATGACGAGCCATAACGGTTGGTCACTCTGCACGGCGCGGATCATGAGATAGAAAGCGGGCAAGGCGATCACGAGGTCCAGCGCGCCGGCGACCATCAACGCCCGTCGGCGCCCGATCCGCTGCCCGACGGCGCCGTAAACCAGGTATCCGGTGGCCAGCGCGATGTTGGCGATGAGTAGACCGTAAATGACCTGCTGGCTGGGCAACTCGAAGAAGGTCTGCAACAGCGGTGGTGTTGCCGACACCAAAGCCGCTGAACCCCACCACATTCCCATCGTCACCACGATCACCTGGGTGAGTTTGCGTCCGTTGACACCGCGGAACAGGGTGCGCAGGCTCCCACCCCTGGTCGATGTGGCGTTCTGCCGTTTGGCCTCCAGCCACGCCTCCGACTCGGGGACCCTGGCGAACTGGACGTAGAGGATGATGCCGAGCACCCCGCCGATGGCGAACGGCACTCGCCATCCCCACTGCAGATAGGCCCCGTCGCCCACGCTGGTCAGCATCACCAGCGTTGCTATCGAGATGGCGATGAAACCCCACGGATAGGCAGAGCCGATGACGGCGCCGACCATCCCGCGCCGTTCGGGCTGGGCCTGTTCCAGCGCAAGCGGATTGGCGCCCGCGTACTCCCCACCCATGAAGACGCCGCCGATGAACCGCAGCAGGGTCAGCAGGGCTATCGCCCAATAGCCCATCGTGGCATGACCGGGCAGCACGGCCATCGCGAATGTACAGGTGGTGAACCCGGCCACCGCGATGAGCGTGCTCTTACGCCTGCCGATCGAATCGGCGAGGCTGCCGAAGATGATCGAGCCCAACGGACGCCCGATCAGAGTCGCGATGAGCGTCAAATAGAACAAGGTGGTCTTCGTCGCCGGCGGCAGATCGGCCGGCTGAAAGTACATGATCGCCGGGGCCAGCGCCACGACGGGCAGGTAGATGTCGTAGTAGTCGACGAAGAAACCGAAGAATGCCGCTCGGGTGGTCTTGCGTGACGTCGCCTTGTCCACCGGTACCGCCGACCTGCCGCCGTTCGGCTGATCGGCGTCCAGTACCGAGCGTTCGGTCATGTCCTGGTCCCTTCCTTGGAGTCGACGGCGGGCGTCGAGCTGTACAGCGAGCGAAGGTCGATGTCGGTGGCGCGCCGGTCCCAGGCACCGGCCGTGCCGGATTCTCGGAGCCTGGCCTTGATCACTTTCTTCGTGATCGTGCGGGGGAGCTCGTCGAGAAGTTCGACGTAACGTGGAACCATGTGGTGGGGAAGCGCTTTGGCGCAGTGGTGGACGACGGCGGCGGGGTCGATGACTGCGTCCGGCGCGGTCACGATGCTGACCTTGATGTCGTCGTCACCGTCGTAGGCCGACGGAACACCGACTACCGCGCATTCACTGACGCCGGGGATCTCGGCCACCGCGATCTCGACGTCGTAGGTCGAGATGTTCTCGGCCCGCCGACGGATCCGGTCGCCGACCCGGTCGGTGAAGTAGACGTAGCCGTCGTCATCCATCCAGCCGAGGTCCCCGGTGTGGAAAAAGAAGTTGCGCCACGCCTCCAACGTCTTGCCGGGTTGCCCTTCGTAGCCCTGCATCATGGTGAACGGCGCCAACGGCCGGACCTGCAGCTCACCGACGTCGCCCGGCGAAACCGGCTCATCGGTGTCGGGATCGGCGATGCGCAGGTCGAAATGCTCGGTGAGCACGGTGCCGCATGAGCCGGGGCGAAGTGGTTGGTCGAAGGGGCGCCAGGTCGGCAGACACACCTCGGTCATGCCCCATAATTCGACGGCCTTGAGGTCGAACCGTCGTTCGAAGTCCAGCGCGATCTTCTTCGGCATCGGCGCCGCCATGATCCTGGTGACCGGGTTGTCGCCGTCGTCGGGCAGCTCGGGGGTGTTGTGGATCATCTCCAGCATCGGCCCGTGTCCGAATCCGATGGTCGCGTTGTGCCTGCGCACGTTGGTCAGCCATTGGGTGGGTTCGAACTGCTTCTCCAGCACCACATGTGCCCCGACGGTCATCGCCGCGAAGACCACCATGAACTTTCCGGCGGTGTGATACAGCGGGTGAATGCAGTAGAAGATGTCGGACCCCGTCATCCGGACTCCGTCAGCCGAGGTGTCGGCGATCAACCGGAGCTGGCGGTGCGGCATCAGCACCCCCTTGGCCGGACCGGTTGTACCAGAGGTGAAGACGATGGATCCGGTGGACCGGTAGTCGTAGCTGTCCGGCAGGGTCACCGTGTCGGCACCGCTGCGGTCGTCGAATAGGTCCATCCGCACGGTGCCGTGGGTGGTGGGCGGTTCCTGACCGATCAGCAGGACGGTGTCGACGTCGGTCCCGGCGATGCCGTCGGAGATCACGGTGTTCCACTGGTCGGTGACCAGAACCCGCGCGCGGCTCACCTCGATGGCGTGGCGTAGCGGCTGCCCGCGCAGCGCCGGATTGATCCATACTTCGGTGGCGCCGAGCAGATTGGTGCCGAACCACGCGTGGACCGCCTCCAACGAGTTGGCGGCCATGATGACCACGCGATCGTCTGCGGCCACCCCGGCCCCGGCCAGTGCCGCTGCCGCACAACGCGACCGGTGATACACCTCGGCGAAGGTCTCCGGCGCGCCGTCGGACATGGACAGGTATTGGCGGTCTCCGTGGGTGGCGGCCTGCAGTTGCAGGGTTTCGGGGAGGGTTGGGGCGGGCATGGGCTGTCCTGTCGGTTGGGGGCTGGTGCTCTCGGCCGGCTGAGATCAGTGCATGTAGAAGCCTTGCCCGCTCTTGCGCCCCAGTCGGCCGGAAGCCGCCATTTCGCCGAGGACGGCGGGTGGGGCGGGGTTGCGCTGCGGATCGGCCTGATGCAGGACCTCGGCGATGCTGCGCAGTGTATCGATACCCATGAAATCGGCAAGCTGCAATGGCCCCAAGGGGTTTCCGACGGCGCCGCGAATCAGCGTGTCGATGTCCGACGGCGCGGCCCCGGTCTCTTCGTGCAATCTCACCGCGGCCACCACATAGGGGATGATCAGGGCGTTGACCAGGAATCCGGGGCGGTCGGGTGCTCGTACCGCGGTCTTGTTCAGCGGGCCCTCGATCAAACCGGTGAGGGCATCCAACACCCAGCCTTCGGTGCGCACGGCCGGAACCAGTTCCACCACCGGCATGGCCGGTACGGGATGGAAGACGTGCAGACCCGCGAACCGGTGCGGGGCGCACGTCGCCTCCGCCAACTCGGAGATCGGGATGGCCGATGTCGTGGTGGCGAGGATGGTGTGCTCATCCAGGTGCCGACCGGCGAGGCCGGACAGCACGTCGAGCTTGATTTTGCGATCCTCCGGTGTGGCCTCGACGATCAGGTCGGTGCGGCCCACCGAGTCCAGGACCTCGTGGCAGGCCACGTCGCGCTCGATGCCTTTGCTTTTCAGCCAGTCGCCGATGCGATCCTGCGCGGCCGTCCGCGCCTCGCCATTCGGATCGACCAGGGCGACCTCGAGTCCACCGCGCACGCAAGCCTGCGCCAGGCCGGTGCCGATCTGGCCGGCGCCGACGACGGTGACGTGGCCGACCCTCGGCGTCGCCGTCGCTGACGAGGCGGTCATCGAGCCGCACTGACGTCGGCGGCTCGATCGGCGGCCCGATCGGCGAGAAAGGCCAACTCCAGGCGCTGCAGGCCGCGCACCCCGTACAGCGGGACATGGTCGTCGCGGAAATCGGCGGACAGTCGCAGACCGCGCAACCGGCGCAGCAGCGTCTCGAGAGCCAGTTGAGTTTCCAGGCGCGCCAAGGACTGTCCGACGCACGAGTGGATTCCGCGGCCGAAGGCCAGGTGAGGGTGCTCGATCAAATTGCGGTCGAGATCGAAGGTGTCGTCATAGCGCGACTCGTCACGATTGGCCGAGCCGAACATCACCATGAGCCGCGCCCCCTGCGGAATCAGCTGGCCTTCCAGGTCGACATCGCGGGTGGCGGTCCGATAGAGGCCCTGAAGCGGGCTTTCCAGGCGAATGGCTTCCTCGATGAACGCCGGAATTCGTTGCGGATCCTCGGCGAGGGTGGTGTGCAGGCCCGGTTCGGTCACGATGAGGTGCACCGCGCTGCCGAGGAAATTCCTGGTGCTTTCGTTGCCTCCGACCAAGGTTTGGGTCAGCAGGCTCAGCAGCTCGCCGTCGGACAGTCCCACACCGTGGTCACCGGTCCAGGAGACCAGGCGGCCGAGGAAGTCCTGCTGACTGGTGCGTCGGCGGTCGTGGATCTTGTCCAGGAAGTAGGACTCGAATTCGAGCACGCTGTGCGCGGCGGCGACCAGTGCATGGTCGTCGACGTTGGCGGCCTGCGCGGCGAGGAAATTGTCCGACCAGCGCTTGAGCATGAGCAGTTCGGTCTGTGGCACATCGAGGAACAGTGCGATGACCCGCATCGGCAGCGGATAGGCGAACTGCTCGACGAATTCGACCTCACCGCTGGCGATGAAGGCGTCGATGAGCTCGTCCACGATGTCCTGGATCTGTGGCCGCAGTGCCGGCAGCGTCGACCGTAAGGCCAGGCTGGCGACCAACGCCTTGCGATGCCGGCGATGATCGGGCGGATCGGTCACCACCAGGGTGCGGGTGCGCGGATAGATCTTCGAGGTGCGCAGCACGGCCAATGCGGCCGGGCAGCCGCGGTAGGGGTTGGTTCGGGAGACCGAATCCCTGGAGCTGAAGTCGGTCGGGTTCATCAACACCTGCTCACAGGTGTCGTAGCGACTGACCAACCACAACCCGAGGTCCTCGGCGTAGCTGACCGGCTGTTCGCGGCGAAGCCGTCGATACGACGGGAACGGGTCCTGCAACGCCTGGCGGGACAGCAGGTCGACGGGCGTGTTCTCGGGGTCGAACGGGCAGTCGCGTTGCGGCATCGAGTTCCTTTCATTTCCGACCGGCTAGCCGGTCACTAATATGATCTGGAACACAGGATCCTGTCAAGGTTTGGAGCTATTTACGCAGTAAAAATCCTGATAGCTTCGGAGAGGTCGGTACATAGTTAACCGGCCAGCTGGCCGGTTTTTGACGCAAAGGGAGGACCATGCGGATCGAAATCGACGACGACCTGTGCGAGTTTCACGGTCAGTGCGCCGCGGTGGCCCCGCAGGTGTTCGCGCTCACCGACGAGGCGGTCGAGTATCCGCATGACGTCCCACTCGACCAGGAGCCGCAGGTGCGCACCGCGGTCAAGGTGTGCCCGCAACTGGCCATCCACGTCACGGAGAGTTGAGCCGCGTGCGCCGAATCGTCATCGTCGGGGCGTCGGTCGCCGGACTACGAGCGGCCGAGGCCATCCGGGCCGCCGGCTGGGCGGGACATCTGGTCGTCGTGGGCCGCGAGCCGCAATTGCCGTACAGCCGGCCTCAGGTCTCGAAGCAGCTCCTTCTCGGGAAGCGCAGTGTGGCGCAGGCACGGCTGCCGCTGGGTGCGCTCGATGCCGAATGGATGCTGGGCGTTGAGGCGACGGATTGCGACCTCGATGCGGGGGCGGTCTCGCTGTCGGACGGGCGTGAGTTGGTGTTCGACGGGCTCGTCGTCGCCAGCGGGGCGCGGCCCCGTGTCCTGTCGCTGCCGGGCGCGGAGTTGGACGGTGTCGGCTATCTACGTAGCTCGCTCGATGCCGAGTGGTTGCGTTCGGCGCTTCGCCCCGGAGCTCGCCTGGTGGTCATCGGAGCCGGGTTCATCGGAGGTGAGGTGGCCTCGGCGGCGCGCAAACTCGGCTGTGAGGTGGTCCTTGTCGACCCCGCATCCGCACCGCTCGCGGCGCTTCTCGGTGCCGAGGCCGCGGCGGAACTCGCTGCGCTGCACCGCCACAACGGCGTCGACCTGCGGATGGGGCGCAATGTGGTTGCGGTGCGTGGGGTCAACCGCGTCGATGGCGTCGAACTTGACGACGGCAGCGCGGTTCCCGCCGACGCGGTGCTGATCGCGATCGGAAGCGTGCCCAACAGTGAGTGGCTGCATTCGACCGGGCTCGACATCACCGATGGGCTGCGTTGCGACGCACACTGTTTCGCGGTGGGGTGCGATGACCGGGTGGTCGCTGCGGGCGATGTGGCCCGGTGGCCCGTACCCGGATTGGCCGATGGGCTCGCGACACGGGTGGAGCATTGGGCGGTGGCCGGCGACCAGGGTGGCGCGGCGGGTAGCGCACTGGTGATGGGGCGGCAACTCAGTGCACCGTTCCGGCCGCTGCTCAGCGTCACGTCGCGCCAGCACGGCGCCACGCTGGCGATTCTGGGTCGCCCTTCGGGGGCGGAGCAGGTGGCGACGATCGTCGATGACGGTGGAGACAAACCACGGTTCGTGGCCCGATACACCGATGGCGCTGGCCGGCTGGTCGGCGCCGCGACCCTCAACGCCAACGCCAGCCTGGCCGGCCTGCGCGCGGCCCTTGCGGACGCGGACGTGGCGGGTGCGGCGTGATTTCCACGCCCATGGCAGTGTTATCAACCAGCCGCGAAGACACTGAGAGTGATCGGAGGTGACCGATGTCGATGATCATCGGACGCGATGAATCGCGACGGCCGGCGGCGGACGATCTGACCGATCTACGCCCGGCGCATCGAAGGATCCTGCTGGCCGCGGCGCGGCTCTTCCGTGAGCGGGGCGTCGCGGCGGTCACCATGCAGGACATCGGTGAAGCGGTCGGGCTGTCCAAAGCGGGCGTGTACCACCACGCGCCCAGCAAGGAAAAACTGCTCGAAGAGATCGTGTACTACGGCCATGTCGTGCTGCTGCGCTCGTTCGAACGGGCCCGCTGGTCCAGCGAATCACCGGCAGAGTGCATGCGGGTGTTCATCGAAGAGCGGATGGAAGTGATCCGCGAACACCAGGACCTGACCTCGGTCATCTGGCAGGAACGGCCGCTGATCTCGGGTCCCGCCTTCGAGCCGAGCCGGAGAATGGCCGAGGAGTACCGGGCCGGTATGCGTCTGCTGATCAAGAAAGCCCAGGACCTCGGAGAGTTTCGGCCGGACCTGGACCCGCACCTGCTCACGCTGGCGATCGACGGAATGACCGGATTCGCCTGCTTCTGGTTCCAGCAGGACGGCAGTTACACCGCGCACGAGATCGGTGAGAAGTTCTGGCGGTTTCTCGCCGACGGCTGGCTCACCAAGGGCAGCTGACTTTTCCACTTCCCAGCATCGCGTGCCACGCTGGGCTGATGGCTGCGAAACGAACCTCGCCCCGCCGCGCGGACCTCGTCCTGTCCGGTGGCGGGGTCAAGGGCATCGGGCTGGTCGGGGCGGTCGGTGCACTGACCGATGCGGGTTGTGCGCTCGGGCGGGTGTCGGGCACCTCGGCCGGCTCACTGGTCGGCGCGGTGGTGGCCGCTGCGGCGCATCGCGGGGACGTGACGAGCGGGCAGCTGCAGGAGCTCGCGTTGAGCGTGCCGTACCGGAAGTTCCGGGACGGCGGGCCGATCGAGCGCATTCCCGTGCTGGGCCCCGCATGGGGATTGTTGCGCGAGACCGGCATCTATCGTGGCGATTTCGCCCACCAGTGGATCCGAGCGGAGCTGAAGAACCTGGGTGTCAGCACCTTTGGCGATCTGGCCATCGACGACGACCATCTGCTGGCCGAGCGCCGCTACCGGCTGGCGGTCACGGTCACCGATCTGACCACCGGGCAGCTGGTGCGGCTGCCGTGGGATTACCGACGGGTCTATGGGCTGGACCCCGATGAGCAGTCGGTGGCCGATGCGGTGCGGGCATCGATGGCGATCCCGTTTCTGTTCCAACCGGTCACGCTCAAAGACGCCGCCGGTCAGGACTGCACCCTCGTCGATGGCGGGGTGTTGTCGAATTTCCCGATCGACTCGTTCGACCGGCCCGACGGTAAGGAGCCGCGGTGGCCGACCTTCGGGGTGACGGTGGTGCCCTATCTGCCCGCGCCGTCGGCCGAACAGCTCATCCCCGGGCTCGGGGCCCTGCACTGGGGTGGGCCGTCGCTGCTGGAGAGCCTGATCTCCACCATGTTGGTCGGTCACGACCAGGCCCACCTCAGCCTGCCGTGGGTGAAAGCGCGTGCGATTCAGGTGGATTCGACCGATATCGGGGTGCTCGACTTCGACATCACCCGCGAGCAGGCCGAAGCGCTGTACGGCAAGGGGTATTCGGCGACCACCGAATTCCTGTCCGGCTGGGATTGGCCAGCGTATCTGGAACGGTTTCGGAAGGCTCATCAGGTGGAGCGTTGAGATTGCGCCCACGGTCGTGATCCGACGCCAAGCACAGCCCTGAGCGCAATCTCAACGTTCCCCCCGGTGGGGTTTCGGCTCGGCTGGTTGCGTCGCTCAGTTGAATGCAGTGGTTCCGGGCACGGCGTGAGTCGTGCTGATGAGCTTGGCGTAGCAATGGTCTCGATCGAACCCCTCGGCGGCGCACCACGCCAACGCGCCGCCGGCATTGTCGTACGCGATGGGTGCGATGGTGACCCAGAAATTCGGCGCGTCGAATGTCGACCAGTCGCCGGACCACAACAACTTGGCTCCATACTGCTGGCGCAGTCGCAGATGCTCTTGCAAGGTGCGGGTGTCGTCCCACGCGACACCCTCATCGACGACGCCTGGCCGTTTGGAGCTCAACTGCGGCACCCAGCGGCCCTCCGCTTCGGAGATCAGGACGGGGCGGTCCGCGTTGACGATCTGGCGCAGCTGCTGAACGCTCGTGGGTTCGGGATCTCGGGCCGTGGTCGTGTAGTTCGGCGTCGACGGCTGCGCAGGGGGTGCCGGCACCGTCTTGTAGACCGTGGGCCCTGCGACGGTCACGCTCGGTGGCGACGGCGCTGCAACCGTCGTTGCCCCCACTGGTGTGGAGTCACTGGTCGGAACAGAGTTTTTCGAGACGAGGAGCCCGATCATCACACCCACCGCCCCGAGCAACAGAGCCGCCACGATCCCGACCACGGTCAGCGGGACCGCCGATTGTCGGCCGCGGGTGTCCGTGCCCTGGGAATCCATTGGTGCGGTGGAGCCGGCGAAGTAGTCCTGAGGTGCCGCGTTGCGGTAGGCCGGTGAAACATACGGCGCTGCCATCGTATTCGCAGCGGCCGCGCGGGCCTCTTCACTCGTTGTCAGCGCACGTTGGGCAGCTCGACCGAACGCGCCGGCACTTCCGTAACGGTCGTCAGGTTCTTTCGCCATGCCTCGTGCGATGACCTCATCCATGGCCACGGGGACGGGTGTGTCGCCCTTGCTGGGACGAGGCGGTGGAGCGGAGAGGTGCGCGGCGATGACCTGTTCGTAGCTGTGGGTTGGGAAGGGGGTGTCTCCGGTCAGCGCCTCGTACAGCACACAGGCCAGCGAGTAGATGTCGGAGGCCGGTGAGCACGGTTCGTCCCCGAACCGCTCGGGCGCCATATAACCGAGCGAGCCGACCTGCATACCCGCCTGTGTCAGGCTCGTGTCGCCTTGAGCCTGGGCGATGCCGAAATCCAACAGGTAGGCGAAGTCCGCTGAGGTGACGATGATGTTCTGCGGCTTGACGTCGCGGTGGATCAAACCGCCCGCATGGGCGGCGTCAAGTGCGGCTGCGATCTGCTCGACGATCAATACGGCGCGGTGCGGTTCGAGCGGGCCGGTCCTGAGAAGGTCGTGCAGCGTCTGCCCGGGAACCAGGCGCATGTCGATGTAGAGGCTCCCGTCGATCTCGCCCCAGTCGTGAATCGGCACGACATGAGGTTCCTGCAGAATCGCTGCCGCCCGGGACTCACGGAGAAACCGGGTCCTGAACCGCTCGTCCTGTGCGTACTGGTCGCGCAGAATCTTCAACGCGACGGTTCTACCTTTATCTCCGTCATCGGCGGCATAGACCTCGCCCATTCCGCCGCTACCGAGCAGCGCCGTGAGCTTGTACTTGCCAAAGCTGGTGCCGATGCGTGAGTCGCTTGCAAGCACCTTGGTCTCCTCGTCTCGGGATCCCGTTTGGTTTCGTTGATTGTGGTTGCTGTCCCTGCACCGTTCGATCTGCGCACACCACTGATGGGCAGGTGATGGCGCAGGGAACAGTAACCCCTCAGATTTGCCAGCTTAGAGCACGGACGGCCGCCAAATGAGCCGAATCGTTGCCGAAAGACTGGACGTCGGAGCCGACCACGGGGCGGCTGATGTTCCGCTAACTCAGCGCCACGGTGGCCCCGCCGGAGAACATTGAGTCGTGCAGTTCAATGCCGGCGGGCACCGCCCCCTGCGGCATGTCGTAGACCAGCTTGACGTCGACCGTGTTGCCGGGATTAATGTTGTCCCACACCGGAATGTCGGAGCTGCCCAGCGCGATCTGCGCGGATGCATCGCTTTCGAAGCTGCGCCCCTCGGTGTCGAACACCTTCTGGTTTGACGGGCTGAAACCCTGCGCCTCGTCACCGATGTTCCGCACGCTCAGCGTCACGATGACGAATTGCCCCTGAGCCTTCTGGTTCAGGAACGGGTTGTCACCCACCTCGGCCAGGCCGGGCTGGACCGACTTGACCACGAACTCGAACTTGCCGTCGCGCACCGGACTGTTCAGCGTCGCCGATGCGGGTTCCTGCGGCTGATCGGTGGGGGCTGGTGCGGCTGCAGCGATGTGCGATGGGCTGGCCTGCTCTTTCTTGTCGCCACCGGAGAAGGCGGACACCGCGATCAGAAGGGCGATGGCACCGCCGATGATCAACGGCCACTTGCGCTTCTTGGCGGGCGGCGGTGGCGGGTACTGACCGTACTGATTGGGCTGCGGTTGATAGGGACTGCTCATGGCGATCGTTCCTTATGTGACGGTGCCGGGCACTGATGCCTGGCGAACAGGGGAACGTATCCCCGGGCACCGACAAGTCCGGGACGAGCCCCGACGATGTCGTGCGCCTGGTGCGGCTGTGCGGTCTGGACCTTGAACTGGCCGTGGTGCCGCGGGATGACAGCGATATGGCACAGGCCTGGTGAGGCTCGCCTCGGCGTTGCGCGACGTCATCGTCGGCGAGTAGGCGGTGGAGTGCGTAGGGCCAGGCGACTGCCTACTCTGTCGGCATGTTGACCGAACTGATCGCGCTTCCCGGCGGGGCCTACCCGATGGGCTCACCGGATTTCTATCCCGAGGAGTCGCCGGTGCATGAGGTGACGGTCGCGCCGTTCTCCATCGAGCAGCATCCGGTCACCAACGCCCAGTTCGCCGAATTCGTCGCCGACACCGCATACGTCACGGTCGCCGAGCGGTCCCTCGACCCCGAGCTGTTTCCGGGTGTCCCGGCCGACGAGCTGGTACCTGGTGGCCTGGTCTTCCAGCCCACCGACGGCCCGGTGAACCTGGGGGACTGGCGGCAGTGGTGGACATGGATCCCCGGGGCGTGCTGGAAACATCCGTACGGGCCCGGATCGTCGGTCGACGACCGGCCCGATCATCCGGTGGTCCAGACCGCCTATCCGGACGCGGCCGCCTACGCGAAGTGGGCGGGGCGCCGACTACCCACCGAGGAACAGTGGGAGTACGCCGCGCGGGCCGGCGCCACGTCGGTGTACGCGTGGGGTGACGACGTGCGCCCGGGCGGCGAACTGATGGCCAACACCTGGCAGGGCAAGTTCCCGTACCGCAACGACGGGGCGCTGGGCTGGGTCGGGACGTCACCGGTCGGCACGTTCCCGCCCAACGGTTTCGGGCTGGCCGACATGATCGGCAATGTGTGGGAGTGGACGACGACGCGCTACGCACCCCGGCACCAGACGGGTCCCGAGCAGTCCGGATGCTGCCCCGCGCCGGCCGGTGACCCGTCGGTGATGCAGACCCTCAAGGGCGGCTCGCACCTGTGCGCGCCCGAGTACTGCCACCGCTACCGGCCCGCGGCGCGTTCGTCGCAGTCGCAGGACAGCGCCACCACGCACATCGGTTTCCGCTGCGTCGCGGACTGACGACGGGTGGCGGAAGGGCTGGGTAAACGCCGTGCCGTAGCCGCTGGCCTAGGGCTTTACCAAGTAACAGGTGGCGTAACAATCGCCGTATCGCCACCCGGCCGCAGCGGTGGCACAGTGAGGTCATGACCCGCCGCCCGCACATCCCACCGAAGGACTTTCCCCGTCCTGCGACCAGGGACTACGCCGGCACTCGGGCCGACGCCGCCCGGTGGGCCCGCGATGTGCTGCGCGGTCAGATCCTCGACGGGGTCTACGGCGGGCTGGCGGCGGCCCGCCCGATGCTGCCTCCGGAGAACGAGCTCGCGGCCGAGTTCGGGGTGAGCCGCAACGCCATCCGCGAAGCGCTGGAGCTGCTGCGTGGGGAAGGGCTGATCACCCGGGTGCAGGGCGCGGGGACATTCGTCACGGGCGCCAAGCTCAGCCAGCGCATCGACCGCCTCGAAGGTCTTGCCGAATCGCTGGCGGGTCACCAACTGCCGGTCGAGAACTCGGTGTTGTCGGTGCGGGAGTCGGTCGCCTCGCCGTTCGTCGCCGCGAAGCTCCGGCTGCCCGAGAACGCCCCGATCCTGTTCATCGAACGGCTGCGGTCGGTTGGCGGGGTGCCGTTGTCGCTGGACACCACGTCGCTGCGGATCGGGGCGATCCCGGTCGACGCCAATCTCGACCGTCAGGACGTGTTCGCCCTGATCGAGCGGGAACTCGGGATGCGACTGGGTTGGGCCGAGATGACCGTGGAATCGGTGGCGGTGGACGCCAATACCGCCGAACTGCTCGAAATCCGCACCGGTGCACCACTATTGCTGCTGCACCGGTTGAGCTATCTCGAAGACGGCACGCCATTCGACTTCGAGACCGTCCGATACCGCGGCGACCGGTGCTCATTGATGACCACCGCCGCGCGCGAACCCGACCAGCCGTCACCGTAGCCGGCTCGCTTACCCCTTTTTCACCCCTGTATACAGAGAGGTAGTTTCGCCATGCCCGAAAAACCCAACATCGTCTATTTCCACGTCGACAACCTGGGAATGGGTGAGCTCGGCTGCTACGGCGGCGGCATCCTGCGCGGCGCCGACACGGCCCGGATGGACGCCTTCGCGGCCCAGTCGCTCAAGCTGTCGCACTTCGTGGTCGAACCGCAGTGCACGCCGACCCGCTCGGCGCTGATGACCGGCCGTTACCCGATCCGGTCCGGCAATCACACCATCGCGCTGGGTGGAAACGGCGGCGGCATCGTCGCCTGGGAACGCACCATGGGCGACATCCTGTCCGAGGCCGGTTACGCCACAGCGTGTTTCGGAAAGTGGCACATCGGCGCCGAGGACGGCCGGTGGCCCACCGATCACGGATTCGACGAATGGTACGGTCCGGCCCGCACCTACGACGAGTGCCTGTGGCCCGATGACCCCTGGTACAAAGCCGAGCGCGACGGCTACTCCTACATGTACGACGGCACCAAGGCCGACGGCGTCAAGGCCACCGATCAGCAGCTCACGGTCAAGCTCAAGGGCGAGGTCGATGGCGAATACGACCGCCGCGCCAAAGCGTTCATGAAGCGCAGCGTCGACGATGGAAAGCCCTTCTACCTGTACCACAACCACTCCCTGATGCACTTCCCGATGGAGGTCCGTGAGGAGTTCAAGGGCAAGAGCACCAATGGAAACTGGGGTGATTCGCTGCTGATGCTGGATCACGATTTCGGCAGCATCCTGGACTACCTGACCGAGCTGGGAATCGACGACAACACCATCGTCATCATGGCCGGCGACAACGGCGCTGAGGACCATCTTGCCGGACGCGGCACCGCGGGATTCTTCGACGGGTCCTACTTCAGCTCGGCAGAGGGTGGCATCCGCACGCCGTGCCTGATCCGCTGGCCCGGCAAGGTCGTACCGCGCGAGAGCAACGAGATGGTGCACGTCACCGACATGTTCCCGACGCTGTTGCGGTGGGTCGGTTGCGACATCCCCGACGACCGGATCATCGACGGCATCGATCAACGGGAATTCTTCGCCGGCGCAGAGGAATCCAAGCGTGACGGTTGCATGGTGTGGCTCAATGAGGAACTGCACGCCGTGAAGTGGTCGCAGTTCAAGATCAACTTTAAGCGCCAGCAGCATTTCCACGACCCGGAGATTCCGCTGGGCTTCGCGCGCATCACCAATCTGCTGGAAGACCCGAAGGAACGTGAGGCGGTCAACCAGACCTGGGTGCGGTGGTGGGTGATGCAGCACGCGTACCGCTTCATCCAGGAGTTCGACGCCAGCGTCGAGACCGAGGCGTTGATCCCGGCCGGTGCGCCGATCGACTTCGTCCCAGCCCGAAACCAGTAGGAGTCACCCGTGTCCAGCTATGGCGCCGAATCGATCACGATCCTCGAAGGCCTCGACGTCGTCCGGAAACGTCCCGGCATGTACATCGGGTCGACCGGTGAGCGCGGCCTGCACCACATGGTGTGGGAGGTCGTCGACAACGGGGTCGACGAAGCCATGGCTGGGCACGCTTCCCGCGTCGACGTGACCCTGCTGCCCGACGGCGGAGTCGAGGTGCGCGACGACGGCCGCGGCATCCCGGTCGCCATGCACGAGACCGGGATTCCCACCGTCGACGTGGTGATGACCCAGCTGCATGCGGGTGGCAAGTTCGACGGCGAGTCCTACCAGGTGTCCGGCGGCCTGCACGGCGTGGGGGTGTCCGTCGTCAACGCGCTCTCGACGCGCCTGGAGGTGGTCATCCACCGCGACGGCCACGAATGGTTCCAGCACTACGACCACTCGGTGCCCGCCACCCTGACCCGCGGCGAGCCGTCGGCGCGCACCGGCACGCGAGTCCGATTCTGGTCGGATCCTGAGGTTTTCGAGACCACCGAGTACAACGTCGAGACCATCGCGCGGCGCCTGCAGGAAATGGCGTTCCTCAACAAGGGCCTGGTCCTCACCCTGACCGACCGGCGCGGTCCCGACGACGAAACCCGTACTTATCATCACCCGGGCGGCCTGATCGACTACGTCACCCACATCAACACCGTGAAAGAGCCGATCCAGCCGAGCATCATCGCGTTCGACGGGGCCGGCACGGGCCATGAGGTCGAGATCGCGATGCAGTGGAACGCCGGGTATTCGGAGTCGGTGCACACGTTCGCCAACACGATCAACACCCGCGAGGGCGGTACCCACGAGGAGGGTTTCCGGACCGCGTTGACCAGCGTGGTGAACCGCTACGCCAAGGACAAGAAGCTGCTCAAGGACAAGGACCCCAACCTCACCGGCGACGATATCCGCGAGGGCTTGGCCGCGGTGATCTCGGTGAAGCTTGCCGAGCCGCAGTTCGAGGGGCAGACCAAGACCAAGCTCGGTAATGCGGCCATCCGGTCGTTTGTGCAGAAGGTCTGCCACGAGCAGTTGACGCACTGGTTCGAGGCGAATCCCGCCGAGGCTAAGGTCATCATCACCAAGGTGGCGTCCTCGGCCCAGGCCCGCGTCGCGGCGCGTAAGGCCCGGGAGTTGGTGCGGCGCAAGAGTGCCACCGACATCGGCGGGCTGCCCGGTAAGCTCGCCGACTGCCGCTCGACCGATCCGCAGCGCTCCGAACTGTATGTGGTGGAGGGCGACTCGGCCGGTGGTTCGGCCAAGAGCGGCCGGGACTCGATGTTTCAGGCGATCCTGCCGTTGCGCGGCAAGATCATCAATGTGGAGAAAGCCCGCATCGACCGGGTGCTGAAGAACACCGAAGTCCAGGCCATCATCACCGCCCTTGGTACCGGTATTCACGACGAGTTCGATATCGCCAAGCTGCGGTATCACAAGATCGTGTTGATGGCCGATGCCGATGTGGACGGCCAGCACATCTCGACGTTGTTGTTGACCTTGTTGTTCCGATTCATGAAGCCGCTGATCGAGAACGGCCATGTGTTCCTGGCGCAGCCGCCGCTGTACAAGCTCAAGTGGCAGCGCACCGATCCGGAGTTCGCCTATTCCGACCGGGAACGTGATGGTCTGCTGGAGGCGGGCCGGGCGGCCGGTAAGCGGATCAACGCCGAGGACGGGATCCAGCGTTACAAGGGTCTTGGCGAGATGGATGCCAAGGAACTGTGGGAGACCACGATGGATCCGACGGTGCGGGTGCTGCGTCAGATCACCCTCGATGACGCTGCCGCGGCTGATGAACTGTTTTCCATCCTGATGGGCGAGGATGTCGAAGCCCGCCGCAGCTTCATCACCCGCAATGCCAAAGACATCCGCTTCCTCGACGTGTGATGCCTTTCGGAACGCTGTGACGACCGTGCAGGTTTCTCGCGCAGAACCGCGCGATCGCGTAAAGAGCCTGCACGCTCGTCACAGTCCCCGACCTGTGTATAAACCCCGGCATGCCCGCCAGAATTGTCGGTGGGCACGTCGATGCTGGCGCCATGAACCTGCGGATGCCGTTCCTCGGCAGCGAGGCGATACGAGCCGGGCTGCTCACCGTCCGCGAGCTCGCATCGGAGTATCGCAACGTGTACCGCAATGTGTACCTGGACAATGAGGTGGCGCTGACACCCCTGTTGCGTGCCCGGGCGGCCTGGCTGTTCGCCGGTCCGGACGCGGTGCTCAGCGGATTATCGGCCGCCGCGGTGCACGGCACCGAATGGTTGGATGTCAACGCGCCGGCCGAGGTCGTACGCGCCAATCGTCACGCACCGGCCGGGCTACGGGCGCATTCGTATGCGCTTGCCCCGGGAGATATCTGCGTGCGCGACGGGATGCGGGTCACCACCGAGGCGCGGACGGCATTCGACCTGGGACGATTGGTGCCGTACGCCCGAGCGGTACCGATGTTGGATGCGTTGATGAACAAAACCGGGCTAGACCCGGCGCAGGTGTGGCCGCTGATCGAGGCGAATGGAGGGACTCGCGGTGTGTACCGATCGGCTACAGCACTGGTCGCGTCCGACGGCGGCGCCGCATCGCCGCTGGAGACGCAAACCCGGCTTGCCCTGGGCGGCATCGGGATACCGGGACTTGAAACCGACATCCCGTTCTACGACCAGTGGGGTTTGGTTTGGGCGCGGGCGGCCATGGGGTGGCGCCGATGGAAGCTGGCCGTCGAGTGTGACGATGAACGGGAGTACCCGGGTTGTCGAATGTGGGTGCATGCGCAGACGGCCGAACTCGAATCCCGGGGTTGGACGGTGGTGTGGGTGACGAGATCGATGGCATCCCACCCGGCGAGCCTCAGGGCGCGGGTGCGAAAGAAGGTGTGGGCCGCCGCGCAACGGGAGCGTTCAGAAACCGAGAGGAAGCATTAGGTAGGTCACCACCAGCCCGCCCTCGATGATGACGGCGATGCCGACGGCCGGCAGGTAACGCCTGCCTGCCGCCGCGCTGTACCGCGGTTGCGCCAGCAGTTGACGGCGCCGCAGCGCCCCGACTGCGTAGACGCCGACGCCGAGTACCGCCGCCGCGGCCACGACGCTGAGCCGCACCGCATCGAAATGGCCGTTTCGCAGCAGCACCAGCACGCCGGACGCGGCGATCGCCAGGGCGGTGCGGGTCCAGGCCAGGGCGGTGCGTTCGGCCTGCAGGCCGCGGTCCTGCTCGATCGCCTCGCGGGTCATCGGACCGTCGCCGCGACGGCCAACCCCACCGTCACCAGCCCCATCATGGACAGGCCGGCGGCCAGGTAGGTGGGCATCGTCGCACGGGGCAGCGGCTGGTCACGGCGCATGGCACGGTCCACCTGGGCCCACCGGAGCAGCCCGGCGACCGCGGTCAGGATCGCCATCGTGCCGATCAGCACACCCAGTATGTGGCGTAGACCGGGAACTGTCAGTTCGGGCATGAACTGCACCACCGCGACCGCTGCCGCCAGCAGCCCCAGCGAGGTGCGCTGCCAGGCCAGGAACGTGCGCTCGTTGGCGAGCGTGAACCGATAGTCGGGCTCGATCTGGGTTTCCGGGATATCCACGGCTGCAAGCCTTTCCGATGCATCTGCCTAGTGCCAGGGCGGAATTGGTGGCGTAACCCGGTCGTCGTAACCGTGCGGATGGCGTAACCACCGCGCAACCTCAGATGACAGTGAGGTAACAGAAGCCGTCGACCCTAGTGGGCATGGACGACGTGCAACATCTCCGACCCAGCCGGTGGCGGGCCCGGTCGGCGGCCGCGCTGACCGCACTCACCGTCGGTGGTGCGCAACTCCTGACCGGCTGCGGTCTGCTGACCGAGCCGACCGTCGTCGTCAACGTCGGTTACCAGTCCAAGACCATCAACACCGTCAACGCCGGCACCCTGCTGCGGGACCGCGGCGACTTCGAGAGCGCACTGAAAGATCTGGGCGCGAGCACCGGCACCAGGTACCGGGTGGTGTGGCAGGACTTCGCCTCGGGCGCCCCATTGACCGCGCAGATGATCGCCACCCACGTCGACATCGGTTCGATGGGCGATTATCCGTTGCTCACCAACGGTTCCAAGACCCGCAAGTACGACGACGCGGTCACCGAGATGGTCGCGACCACCGGCTACAACCTGCGTGGCTCGTTGAATCAGGTGGTGGTGCCCTCGGATTCGTCCGCGCACACGCTAGCCGACCTGACCGGCAAGAAGGTGTCGACGAGTCTCGGCTCGGCCGGGGACGGCATGTTCTCGTCGGCAGTGCAGGCCGGCGGGATCGACAAGGGTGCCGTGCACATCGTCAATCAGGATCCGTCGGTGGGCGCGTCGGCCATCGACGGGCGTCAGGTCGACGCGTTGGCGCAATTCGTGCCGTGGCCGCAGCTGGTGGTGTACCGCAACCAGGGCAGGCTGCTCTACGACGGCGGCGACAACAACGTGCCCACCTTCCACGGTGTGGTGGTGCGCAAGCAGTTCGCCGACGGGAATCCCGAGGTGATGGCGGCGTTCCTGCGGGCGATGAAGGCCACCACCGACGACATCGTCGCGCATCCGCTCGCCGCGGCGCTGCGGGTCGGCGCGTTGACCGGGATCGAACCCGAGGTGATCTACCTCTACAACGGACCCAATGGACTGGTCAGCTTCGACATGACCCTCAAAGACCAGTTTCTCGGCGCATTCGCCAACGTCAAGGACTATCTGGTCGGGCGTGGCTCGGTGACACCGGATTTCGACGTTCCCGGCTTCCTCGACGACGGCTATTTGCGGCAGCTGTTCGGCGCCGACTATGACCGGCGCCGGGCCGACCTGGACAATCCGATGACGCTGACCGGTTTCGACGATGTGTGCCGATTGCCCGTCGACGAGCCGGCGCAGGCGTCGGAAGTCTGGTCGTCCGGGGCCGAGACCACCGACGTCGCGGCCACCCCGACGTGCCTGCTGCGCCGGGTGGCCGCCACACCGCAGGTGCGGGCCGCCTACGTGCCTGACACCCTGACCGGGCTGCGGATCTTCGCCGATCACGCAGTGTGGCTGCAGGATCCGTCGGCTCCACCGACCCAGCGGTACAAGCCGTTCGCCACCTCGGCGGGCGCCGACAGCTACCGGGCCGACCATCCGCACGCCCGGGCCGTCGCCTACGCCGCCGCCGTCGGGCAATCCCGCACCGCGGGCTGAACCACCCCAAAGAAAGGAAACCGCATGACCGACCTCATGACCAGGCCCACGATCGATGCATCGCAGTCGTGGTCACCGGACGATCGGTCCGGAAAGTCGATGCGCGACAGGCTCGCCGGCCTGTTGCCCGCATCCGTCGCGCGGCGGGTGCCGGCGGTATTGCTGCCGCTGATCCCGATCGTCTTGTTCCTGGTGGCCTGGCATCTGCTGACCGCCAACAACGTGGTGGCCTGGCTGCGGTTCAACCGGATGCCGGCCCCGGAGGCCGTGCTGCAGACTCTGCTGGCCCGGGTCGGCAGCGGCGGCTACTACGAGGATCTGCTGGCCAGCCTGCAGCGGATCCTGCTGGGTTTCGGCCTGGCCGCGGTGGTCGGCATCGGCTTGGGTGTGCTGGTAGGGCGCTCGGAGATCGCCCGGATGACGTTGCGGCCGTTCATCGAACTGGTCCGGCCGATCCCTGCGATCGCGCTGGTGCCGTTGACGATTCTGCTGTTCCCGTCCAGTGAGCAGGGAATCGTGTTCATCACGTTTTTCGCGGCGTTCTTCCCGGTGGTGGTCAGCACGATCCATGCCATGGATTCGATGCCGAAGGTGTGGGAGGAGGCCGCCCAGACCATGGGTGCGGGCCGAATGTCGTTATTGTTCCACGTGATCATCCCGGGTGCACTGCCCGGCATCTTCGCCGGGCTGTCGGTCGCGATGGGTGTCGCGTGGATCTGTGTGGTGAGTGCCGAGATGATCTCGGGCCAGTTCGGCATCGGGTACTACACCTGGCAGGCCTACGGGCTGCTCGATTATGCGGGCGTCGTCGTCGGGATGATCTCGATCGGCGCGCTCGGGCTGGGCACCGCATGGCTGGTCGAGCGGGTCGGACGGCGGGTCAACCGCTGGCTGCCGAGGGCGTCGCGATGAGCACCGGCGCCGTCAGTCTCCAGCAGCTGCAACTCGGCTTCAACGGCGTTGTCGCGGCCAATATCACGCTGACCATTGAGCCAGGCGAGGTCGTGGTGTTCCTCGGCCCGTCGGGCTGCGGCAAATCGACCATCCTGCGGGCCCTGGCCGGTCTGCTCACACCGATGGGCGGCACCGCGACCGTGGACGGGGCGGCGGTCACCGGCAACGTTGCGCAGTGCGCGATGGTGTTCCAGGAGGACGCGCTGTTCCCGTGGCGCAGCGCACTCAAGAACGTGCAGTTCCCGCTCAAACTTCGGGGCTTGCGCGGTAAGGGACTCAAGGCCGCCGCCACCGCCCGCCTCGAGCAGGTCGGCCTCGGCGCCTACCTGGACCACCTGCCCAGCGAGCTGTCGGGTGGGATGCGCCAGCGGGTGCAGCTGGCCCGCACCCTGGCCTGTGAGCCGCACGTGATGTTGATGGACGAACCGTTCGGCGCGCTGGATGCGCAGACCCGCCTGGAGATGCAGCAGTTGCTGATGTCGGTGTGGGAGACCCAGCAGATGACGCTGCTGTTCGTCACCCACGATGTCGACGAGGCGTTGCTGCTGGCCGACCGGATTGTGCTGTTGAGCCACCGGCCCGCCACTGTCGCCGACGTTATCACGATCGAGAAACCCCGCACGCCCGACGCGCAGTTCGAGGAGTCCTACCAGCGCCGCAGGCGCGCCATTCTGGATTTCCTCGGGCACCGTCCGGCCGCGTAGCTGTTGTCCTGTTGGTCAAGGAGTTTCGATGAGTGTGCTGCGCACGGAGGTGCTGGCCGGTCTGGTCGTCGCGCTGGCGCTGATCCCGGAGGCCATCGCGTTCTCGGTGATCGCCGGGGTGGATCCGCGGGTTGGCCTGTTCTCGACGGTGACCATGGCGATCACCATCGCGTTCACCGGGGGGCGGCCGGCGATGATCTCGGCCGCGACCGCGGCGGTGGCGCTGGTGGTCGCGCCGGTGTCGCGGGAATTCGGGGTGGGTTACCTGGTCGCGACGATCCTGCTGGCCGGGGTGTTCCAGCTGTTGTTGGGCGTGTTCGGGGTGGCCAGGCTCATGCGGTTCATCCCGCGCAGCGTGATGGTCGGCTTCGTCAACGCGCTGGCCATCCTGGTCTTGGTGTCGCAGCTGCGGCATCTGGTCGACGTGCCGTGGCTGGTGTATCCGCTGACCGCGGTGGGCATTGCCGTGATGTTTCTGCTGCCCAGGGTGACCACCGCGGTGCCCGCTCCGCTGGTGGTGGTGTTGGTGCTGACGCTCGCCGTCGTGCTGTTCGGCTGGAATGTGCCCGACGTGGCAGATCAGGGAGCACTGCCGGATTCGTTGCCGGTGCCCGGGTTTCCGCACGTCCCGCTGACCCTGCACACGCTGCAGGTGATCGCGCCGTATGCGTTGGGTGCGGCCTTGGTCGGGCTGCTGGAATCGTTGATGACGGCCAAACTCGTCGACGACATCACCGACACCCGGTCGAACAAGACCCGCGAGGCGTGCGGACAGGGAGCGGCCAATGTGGTGACCGCGTTGTTCGGCGGCATGGGTGGGTGCGCGGTGGTGGGCCAGACCATGATGAACGTCAAGGTCGCCGGCGCCCGGACCCGGCTGTCCACGCTGTTGACCGGGGTGTTCGTGCTGATCCTGGTGGTTTCGCTGGGGGATCTGGTCGGGCGGATCCCGATGGCCGCGCTGGTCGCGGTGATGATCGTAGTGTCGTTCGCGACGTTCGACTGGCACAGTGTGGCGCCACGAACCTTGAAAGTGTTGCCGCGCAGTGAAACCCTGATCATGGTGATCACCGTCATCGCGACGGTGGCGACCGGGAACCTGGCCATCGGGGTGTCGCTGGGTGTGCTGGCCGCGATGGTGGCGTTCGCCCGCCGCGTCGCGCATTTCACGTCGGTGTCGGCGTCATCCGGACCGGACGGGACGCGGACCTACCGGGTGCGCGGTGACCTGTTCTTCGTGTCGAGCAACGACCTGGTGCACCAGTTCGACTACGCCGACGACCCTTCCGGGGTGGTGATCGACATGTCGGGGGCGTCGGTGTGGGATGCGTCGTCGGTCGCCAGCCTCGATGCGATCCGGTTGAAGTACTCGGCGCGGGGAAAGGCGGTGTCCTTTACCGGGCTCGACGGTGCGAGCCTGGATCGGTTGAACCGGTTGTCGGGACGGCTGGGGGTGTGAGGGCTCAGCCCAGCGGTGGCAGCGGGTAGATGATCGGCGCCTGGGACGATTCCGGTGGGGCGATCGCCTTGACCTGGCCACCCTGGATCTGCACCAGCATCGGGTCGAGCGCGGTGTTGTTGTGGAAGTGGTCGCCCTCGGTGGCGAATTTGATCGGACCGTAGAAGGTCTGCAGGTCGGTGGCGGCGATCAGGTCGTTGAGCTTGCCGCGGGCGTCCTCGGACAGCGACGGCGTCTCGCCCAGCTTCTCGACGGCGGCTTGCAGCACCCGCCCGGCGGCGCTGCACCCGGCGGAGGTGTAGTCCGGCGGGGAGCCGTACTTGTCCTGGAAAGCCTTCGCGTAGTCGGCGGCCGAGCCGAACAGGTCGTCGGTGAAGGACGCGGTCGGCAGCCACACCGAGATCCCGAGCACGCCGTCGGCTTGGCGGCCAAGGGCTTTCGCGAAAGAGGCGTCGGTGATGCCGTAGTGCTCGATGATCGCTTTGGGGGTGTAGCCGGTCGCGGCCATCGCCTTGACGAAGTCGACCAGCAGGATGTCGTGGCCGCCGACCGCGACGATGTCGGGTTTCTGCGCGGCGACCACGTGCGCGACCGGTGCCAGGTCGGCGTTGGGCGGGAACAGGCTGAAATGGACGACGTTGAGTCGCGCCTGCTCGGCCCCGGCGCGGAAGCCTTGGGCGGTGTCGTCGGAGAACGGTTCGTTGGCGCCGACGACGGCCGCGGTGAGCGGTTTGGGATTGGCGGTGTCCGCGATCGACTGGATGGAGCTGGCCGCGGTGATGTCGACGGCGGGGATGACGCCGAAGGTGAAGGCGGGCTGCTTGCGCCAGACGTTGGGTGATTCCGCCGACCCGGCGATGCACGGGATCCGGTACTTGGCGCAGATCGGGTCCATCGCGAGCTGCACCCCGCTGGTGTAGGCGCCGAAGATGGCGTTCACTCCATCCTCGGTGACCAGCCGGGACGTCGCGTCGGCACCCGTGGCGGGGTCGCTCTTACAGTCCTGCACGACCAGGTCGACGTTGTATTTCTTGTCGCCGATGGTCAAGCCGCCCTTGCTGTTCACCGTGTCGGCCCACAGCTGGTATCCGCGCTGTGCGATCTGGCCGCCGGTCGCGGACTCGCCGGAGAGCTCGAGCACGGCGCCGACCTTGAAGGTGTCGGTGCTCCCGCCGCCGCCTTTGTCGCCGCCGCACGCGGCCAGCACGCTCGGGCCGGCCACCACGCCACCCGCGATGAGGCCGGCTCGGGTGAGAAAACGTCGGCGGTTGATGTTGTTGGGCATGGTGATTCCTCTCCTCAGCGGCCACCCAGATAGAGGTGCATAAGCTCACGGTCGTCGGCCACGTCGGCGGGGGTGCCGTCGAACCGGTTGTGCCCGGCCACCAGGACGTACAGCCGGTCGGCCACCCGCAGCGCCTCGCGGATGTTCTGCTCGATCATGATGACGCCGACCCCGCGCTGGGCGAGCTCGGCGGCGCGGACCAGGACGTCGCCGACGAGCTTGGGGGACAGGCCCGCCGACGGCTCGTCGAACAGCAGGAACCGCGGATTCAGCACGAGCGCCCGCGCGATCGACAGGATCATCTGCTCACCGCCGGACAGTTGGCCGGCCGGCACCGAGTACCGTTCGCGCAGCCGCGGAAACTCGTCGAGCAGCGCCTCGATCCGGTCGTCCAGCTGGCGGCGGGAGCGGATCGTGTAGCCGCCGATGCGCAGGTTCTCCCGCACGGACAGCTGCGGGAACACGCCGTCGCCCTGCGGCATCATCGCCAGCCCCCGGCCCAGGGTCCGATGCGACGGCAGGTGGGTGATGTCCTCGTCGTCGATGGTGACGCTGCCCGCCCACGGGTCGATCACCCCCACCATCGCCTTGAGCAGGGTGCTCTTACCGCAGCCGTTCGGGCCGAAGATGCAGGTGACCTCGCCGGTGCGGGCCGTCATCGACACCTGGTGCAGGATCTGCACATTGCCGTACCCCGCATCGAGGTCGGCGACGGTAATGTCACTCACTCGTCGGCACCCCCAGATACGCCTCCATCACGTGCGGATCGCGCGAAATCTCCTCGAAGCTGCCCTGCGCCACGATCTTTCCGGCATCCATCACGATGATCCGGTCGCAGATGTCCTGGGCGAGTTCCATATCGTGCTCGATCACCAGGAACGTGGTGCCCGCGTCCCGCAGGGTGCGGATGGCGTCGAGCATGATCTGGCGCAGCCGCGGATGGACCCCGGCGGCGACCTCGTCGAGCAGCGCGACCTTCGGTTTCTGCATCAGCACCCGGCCCATTTCGACCAGACGTTGCTGACCGCCGGAGAGGGTGTTGGCGAGGTCGTCGGCGACCGGGGTGAGTTCCAGGCGGTCCAGTACCGCGTCGGCGTCGGCGCGGGCGTTGTCCCAGTCGAACTGGACGGCCGCGGTCCAGAGATTCTCCCGCACAGTCATGTTCACGAACAGCGCGGGAATCTGGAAGGTGCGGCCGAGGCCGGCCCTGGCGATCCGGTAGGGGGCCATCCGGGTGATGTTCTTGTCGAACAGCGTGATGGCGCCGGTGTCGGGTTTCAGCGCGCCGGTGAGCAGGTTGAACAGCGTGCTCTTGCCGCTGCCGTTGGGGCCGATGATGCCGACGATCTCGGCCTGTTCGACGTCGAACGTGACGCCGTCGACGGCGTGGATACCGCCGAACGTCCGGGACAGGCCATCGACCGTGAGCACTTTCATCGCGGGACCCCCGGTCGCACGAGGTCGTCGCGGGCGCGGCCGAGCAGTTGGCGTACCAGCCGCATTCGGCGGGCCCGGCGGGCCAGGCTGATCAGTCCGTCGGGCAGGAACAGCACGACCGCCATCACCAGCGCGCCGACGACGATGATGTAGGCGGTGGTCTCGCCGTAGCTGACCCGCAGCTGCTCCTGCAGCAGGAACATCACGGTCGCGCCGAGCGCCGGGCCCCACGCGTGCCCGAGCCCGCCGACCAGCACCATCACCACCAACTGGTCGGTGATCAGGGTGTTGAGCACGCTGGCCGGGTTGATGAAGGTGATCCAGTAGGCGTTGATGCCGCCGAGGACGGCGGGGATGACGGCGCTCAGCACGAAGGCCCCTATCTTGACCAGGGTGGTGTTGATGCCCTGGGCGCGGGCGGCGATCTCGTTGTCGCGCACCGCCTTCACCCGGAAACCGAACCGGGACCGTTCGAGCAACAGATAGCACACCGCGTAGGCGATGGCCGCGGCGGCGAGCATGGTGTAGAAGAAGAAGTTGTCGTCGGCGCGGATCGGGGTGGACAGTCCGCCGGAGCCGCCGGTGAAGTCGAGGACGGTGGTGAGTTCGCGGACCGCCTCGGCCAGCGCCCAGGTCGCGATGGCGAAGTAGGCGCCTTTCAGCCGCAGTGCGGGCCAACCGACCAGTGCCGCAACGGCGCCGGCGATGACGGCCGCGACCGGCAGCGTGGCCCAGAAGTTCCAATCGTGCTGGGGTTGCATCAGGATCGCGGTGGTGTAGGCGCCGATGCCGAAGAACGCGACGTGGCCGAAGCTGATGTAGCCGGCGTACCCGCAGATCACGTTCCAGGACAGGGCGATTCCGGCCCACAGTGCGACGCCGGTAGCGACCCGGATGTAGTAGGGCGAGGTCATCATCGGCAGCAGGCACAGTGCCGCGACGACGACGGCGAGGACGCCGAGGTTGAGGAACGGATTGCCGCCCGAGGCGGGCCTGCCCCTCATGCCAGCCCCCGTCGCGAGATGCCTTGCGGGAACAGCAACAGCGCGAGGAACAACACCGCGAACACCACCAGCAGGGTGTAGTTGGCGCCGACGTAGGTGGTGACCAGCGACTGCAGGATGCCCAGGAACAGCCCGGCGACGAGGACACCGACCACCGAGCCGAGCCCGGCGAGCAC